>JAQXFJ010000157.1 GCA_029250385.1 Candidatus Poseidoniaceae archaeon
CAATCACCGTTACCGTTCGTGGTCAAGATTCCTTTGTCCACCTCAAAGTAGCCGGTGCCTTAGTTCGCTCTTGGACTCTGTGAGGTGCCTGCTTGCCAACTCTCATCATGATGCATGGTATGACTGGTAATGCCGAGATGATGCGGCCGTTTGCCAAAAAAATATTACCAGACGGTTGGACTTTAATTGTTCCAGAAGCAAGGTATAATCACCCAGTTAGAGGATTGACATGGTGGCGTTATGAGGACTATGACGCAGACGCAACTAGACGGGCTAATCTGTCACGCCGTGAATTAATCGATGTCGATTCTAGTCTTTCGCAACTTGAACAGATTATCGCTGAACATGCACCTAAGGGGCCACTCATTGTTGGCGGCTTTTCGCAAGGTGGTGCCATGGCTCAAGAATTACTACATTTGCCGATTGCTGATAGAATTCAAGGGGTAATTTGTATTGGAACTCGCCTAGTCAGGCCAATGGAATTGCGTATGCGTCTTGATGAACTGGAAAAGAAGCGAATGTTTTGGATGCACGGTGAGCGTGATGTTCGAGTGTCACTAGAAGATGGGTTTGCTATTGCGAGCCTGTTTGAAGGTGCAGGTTGGGCAATTGAGATGATTGAACACAAGAAAGGTCACATGATTCCCAATGAATATCATGAGTCAATCCAAGAGTGGCTAGCAACCTTCAATGACTCACTTTAGATAGGCATTGGTTTCATCAAAGCCACCAATGAATACTACGCTACCATTACGCAAATCAAAAATTACCGGTACAGTTCGATGTCCTGTAGCCGCTACTACCTCTTGTCGAAGTCCATTGTGTTCATCGAAATTATATTCCTTAACTGACAGACTTTTCCCCTTAAATAAACGCTTTGCTGCGGTACAGTAGCCACAAAAGTTACCAGTATACATAAGAAAATCTGTGCCAGCCTGTTTTGCATGTTCTAGTACTACTGCTTCTGACATGTTATCATCTTGCCCTCATACTTGCCTCTCTTAACTTTTAGTATAACCCAGTAACATCGTGGTCTAGAGCAAGTATTTGTATACCGCATGCATTAATTCCATTATTGTGAGACCATGGTAAAGCGTAATGTCAAAACAATAGTTCCTACACATACAGTGCTTGAAGGGGGCGGCTTCAAAGTAAGAAGACCAGTTGCCATGGGGTCATTGATGTCACCATTCTTGTTACTGGATGAAATGGGTCCGGTAAATTACGGGCCAAGAGAGGCAATCGGTGCCCCGTCACATCCTCATCGTGGTTTTGAGACGGTAACTTACATGCTTGAAGGAGCCATGCAGCATTCTGATTCAGCCGGTAATTCAGGCGATTTGAATCCCGGTGATGTCCAATGGATGACTGCTGGACGCGGGATAATTCACTCTGAATTACCTCATCCTGATTTTTATCAGGCCGGCGGAGTAATGCACGGTTTTCAGATTTGGGTAAACTTGCCGGCTAAAGATAAGATGATGGCACCAAGGTACCAAGATATTCCCTCAAACGATTTGCCGACTGTTGTCTCAACTGATGGTAAAGTGTGGGCTAAGGTTGTGGCTGGAGAAGCCATGGGTGCCAAAGCAGTAATTGATACGGTTATACCAATCCAATTTATTCATTACAAAATGCAAGCCGAGTCCAATGTCAGTCACGCAGTTGCTAGCGATCTCAATGTAATGGTCTACATGTTTGGTGGTAGCGCTGAGATTAATGGTAAATATGTCAAAGATGGTCAATTAGTGCTGTTAACAGAAGGTAGTGAAATTGATTTAGTCAGCAATGAAGGTGCGGAATTCTTAGTATTGGCAGGTCCAGAAATCAATGAACCAATCGCTCGTTATGGCCCATTTGTCATGAATACACGGCAAGAGATTAATCAAGCGGTCATGGACTTCCAAAATGGTACTTTGGCTTGATTAGAATAACGCCAAATTAAAGCGGTATTTTTGTCGTAAATGGCTGCTGTCGGAGATAATTACTGTGCCTGGTCTGCCCATGATTGAATAATCACGCCTTCTGCTGATTGTAGGTGTTCAGCAACTGTACCTTGTCGGACTCCTAGCGCATTAGCTAAGTCTCGTTGGGTACATTTCCTTGGAGTCCTGTAATATCCAAGTTTAACGGCAAGTTCCATGACTTCTTTTCTTCTGGTTGGCAATTGAGGTGCTGCTATCCAATCTGCTTTGAGATCTTTACTGATGCGAATTTTAATCGAAGGGGGTAAGATATCAC
>JAQXFJ010000176.1 GCA_029250385.1 Candidatus Poseidoniaceae archaeon
CTCAGTACGCTCTAATAGAGACGGTCTCCATGTTGGTAAGACTCTCTCTAGTAATTTTCCAGATGGTCTTGCAGGAGGACATAAAACACTTGGAGGCGGACAAATACCATTTGAGTTCATAATCAGTAAATCGAATGATGATGACACTAACTTAGAACAATTGGTAATAGAATCTATTGTGACCATGATGAGTGGCATTTTTGATGTATGAGGTGCAATATTATGAGTTCATCAATAGTTGAAGTAAATCCTAATTTACGTTTGCTTGGAACAGCCCATGTCTCGACTAAAAGTGTCGAAGCGGTAAAACAACAAATTGAAGAATTTCAACCTGATGTAGTTGCGGTTGAATTATGTAAGTCAAGATACGATTCTTTAGTCAGCGGTAGGCGTTTAGACAAAGAGGGCCTGCTTAAAGTGATAAAAGAGGGCAAAGCGCCTTTAGTGTTATTACAATCGTTACTCGCAGCGGAACAGAGAAAATTAGGTATTGATGAAGGTCAACAGCCTGGTGCAGAATTACTTGCTGCTGTCAATATCGCTGAAGACCAAGGATTGGAAGTAGAGTTAATTGATAGAGATATACAAACAACCTTGCGTAGGGCTTGGAAGAAAATGAAGTTTACCGAAAAGGTCAAAATTTTGTATTCGATGCTTGGAGAAGAAGACGATGAAGAGGAGATTAATTTAGATGAAATTCTTGAAGATCGTGATATACTAACTGATTTGATGAACGAATTAAAACAATTTTCCCCCGGTGCAGGTTCTGTCTTAATAGATGAAAGAGATTCATTCTTGGCACAAAAAATCTTACAAATAAATCCGGAAAAAAAGATCCTTGTCGTAGTTGGTGCAGGTCATTTGAATGGTGTTGAAAGTTACCTAAAGAATTCTAAACCGACAGAATCCTTGGCTGAACTTGAACACATTCCAAAAAAGTCTTTACTATCAAAAAGCATTCCATGGCTTATTCCATTATTCGTTTTTGGCTTATTTGGCTTCTTTGTTTACAATGGAAGCGGTGTTGATTTGGTTGAATTATTTACTGTTTGGACTTTAGCTAACGCGCTATTTGCGGCAATTGGTTGTATTATTGCTAGGGGACATATTCTAGCGGTAATGACTGCCGCTTTAGCATCTCCAATTACGTCACTAAATCCTACATTAGCCGCAGGTTGGTTTGCCGGGTATGTTCAACTTAAAGTCGCAGAGCCAACAGCAGAAGAGTTACAACAATTTCTAAAATTAGAATCATTAGGTAGTTTTTGGTCGAACAAAGCGGGTAAAGTATTACTCGTAACTGCACTAACTAATCTTGGGAGCATGTTAGGTGCTTGGGTTGCAGCGGCAGGTTTGATTGGCGGACTCTAATTTTCTAGAGCCCTTAGTACCTTGAAAAAATCTTGATGTTCATCTACATCATGAACACGTAGTATGTCAACACCTTGAGTGAAAGCATATGCAGAGGTGGCAAGTGTCCCTGGTAATCTGTCATGAGCATCTTTCTTGTCCGTGATAATACCGATTACAGATTTTCTAGAAATACCCCATAGAACAGCAAAACCACTTTCTTTTAATCGCTTGGTCGATTTCATTAAAATTATGTTTTGCTCGTGGTTTTTGCCAAAACCAATTCCTGGGTCAATTATGATAAGGTCCCTTGGGTGTCCCTTTTCTATCAAAACTTTAGCCTTATTTTCAAGATAATTAGTCACTTCTTCAACTACATCATCATAACTTGGATTAGCTTGCATACTACCAGGTTCTCCTTGCATGTGCATAATACAAACAGCACAACCGAATTCCACTACCACATCTATCATATTGTCACTTCTCAATCCAGATACATCATTTATCATATTGGCTCCGCTTTCCAGCGCCCGACGTGCTACTTGGTGATTTCTAGTATCGATTGAGATCATAATCTCAGGATGCGTTTCTCTAAGTTTTGATACTATTGGTATGACTCGATTGATTTCTTCATCTATGGTCACAGGCAGTGCCCCCGGTCTAGTAGATTCGCCTCCAATATCAATCCAAGTAGCACCTTGTTTAATCATTAAATTCGCTTTATGTACAGCGTTTTCAATGCCAATTGAACGACTTCCACTGAAAAATGAATCAGGTGTAGCATTCAAAATCCCCATTAAAAAGCAATTTTCATCAGATTTTCGATTTATTCTCCTAGATATCGCACTTCCGCGATTTGATTGGGGTGTCAAGTTCTCACTCATCAAGCCGTCCAGTTCGATAGATTTGATAAGTTGTGACCTTCGAGGTAGTTCAATGTCGGATAGGGATATTATGAATTCAGAGGGTAGCATTTCGGATGAAAATGCTGAAGATTCTCTAGATTCTATGTCTGAAGCTAGCATAGAGTTGGCAACTAGGTTGATAACTAGATTAAAGCCAGAGGATCGTGCATCAATTTTCAAAATGATTGCCAATAAAGCGTACTTTAGCGGCGGACTCGGGACAATAATATTGGTATTTTGGTGGCTGACAGTGGATACTGGTAGCGATGACCTTTCAACAGGAGTATCAACCTTTTTCAGCCTAGATTTTTCGGAAGTTGCCCTTACTGTCATTGGTTTGGGCCTTTTATCATCTTTGCTGAGAGACTTCAGCAGGGAATTGGGTCAACTTGCGCCTGCCTTATTATCCGGAGCACTGATAATTCTTTGTTGCTTATACGTCTTAGAGCCTATTGCTTTAGGATTATTGAGTGATGAATTGACCTCCTCAGATGGTGTTTGGCGTACTGCAAGATTAGCCTTATTGTGGCTAGGAATTACCTACTGTGCGCATTTACTTGTCGACGCTTCTCTGCTTGCTTGGCTGAAAAAGTTCTGTGATTCAAAAGGCTTCGAAATCGCACCTCCGTCTGTGCGTGAAGATGGGCGTAATGGGCTTGTTTCTGATGAAGCATAAGCCACTAACATGGTGTTGAGATGTCTAATATCGATATAGAAGTTCTAAGACTGGGTCACCGTAGAGGGCGTGACCCAAGAATTACCACTCACTTAGCTTTGGTAAGCAGAGCTATGGGCGCTAGTAAATTTCTACTAGCTGGAGATGAGGATGACAAACTTTTCGAAAATGTGGTTTCGGTGAATGAAAGATTTGGACATGCATTAGATTGCCGCTATGAAAAGAGGCCGCTAAAGTTTCTTAGAAATATTGTCAATAGTGAAGGGAATAGACCCACTATTGTCCATTTGACTATGTATGGCGAACCCTTCAAAACCACCATCCCAAGCATACCAACTGAAAACGGAGTGATTGTCATTGTTGGAGGGGCCAAAGTTCCCGGCGAGATCTTCAAGATTAGTGATTACAATATTGCGGTGGGCAATCAACCTCATTCAGAAGTAGCGGCTTTGGCACTATTTCTTGACGCCTTGACCGATGGCGAGGGTTTTAATCAAGAATTTCCAAATGCAAAGTTAGTTATTCACCCTTCCAAGAGTGGTAAAGACGTTAAAGAAGTCTAACAATGGAGTTAGTTAGTATATACTTATTAAGTTTTAAACCTGCTTAATTTTACCAACGATGCATCATATCAACGCTCTTGGAATTAATTTCATCAATCCCAATTATTATTTGAGTCCATTTTTGACAGAGTTTAATGTCGATGCCTTTGGGAGCCGCCGGTAGTTTCTGCCCGGGCTCACCAAATCAAAAAATTTCCAATTATCCAAGTTTTATGGATGCAGCAGACGGCTTGCTAAATGATGCAGAATTTTCTCCACAGGCCAGTGGTCTAGGCCTCCTTCTAACAGCAGATGGAGGTCGTTATGAGGGAGATTTATTCGGTGCAGACAAAATTGGTGAAGGGGAGTTGGTTTTCACTACTGGGATGATGGGATATCAAGAATCTTTGACAGACCCCTCGTTTGCTGGACAAGTTTTGACTTTTACCTATCCATTAATTGGTAATTATGGTGTTCATATAAATCGCTCAGAATCTTCTTCCGTCTGGCCCAGAGGTGTTGTAGTAAGGCATGCGATGAAACAACCCGACCATCGAGATTCGGTCGCAACCGTAAATGACTTCTTACGCTTACATAATATTCCTGGTATAGAAAACATCGATACTAGGACCATTACCAAGAATGTTAGAGAACTTGGCACAGTTTTGTGCGTATTTGGCCCGCTTGATAAAGAAGATTTGCTCAAGGCTCGGTTGTCAGAATTAACATCGCCCGAACTAGATGATTTGGTAGATTTAGTTTCCATAGATGAAGCCATCATGTTAAATGAGGGTTCCCTCGATGATTTTGGTCGTAGAAAACCTCGTTTAGCAGCATTAGATTGTGGAATAAAGTACAATATCCTACGTAGTCTTTGTCAATATTTTGAGGTAATTTGGTGTCCTCCTGATACAAATTTCTCAACCCTAACAAATGATTATCAAATTGATGCTTTGTTCTGCTCTAACGGACCAGGAGATCCCGCTCATCCAGGAAAAGCTTCAATGGCTAAAGAGACTCTTGCCAAGGCAGTAGAATCAGGATACCCGGTTATGGGGATCTGTCTTGGCCATCAATTGATGGGTTTAGCATCTGGTTTGAAAACCTACAAGATGCGTTACGGTCATCGCGGTGCTAATCAACCAGTTGTTGATTTAGTGAGTGGTAAAGTGTTAATCACCAGCCAAAACCATGGTTTTGCAGTAGCCGACCCCGAGTCGGGAATGCTTGCTGCTCACCCTTCGGGGGCAACTTCTTCTGAAGTTGAAAACCTCCATGGCCAGGAAGTAAAAGTTCGTTATATCAATGCTAATGACAAAACAGTAGAGGG
>JAQXFJ010000178.1 GCA_029250385.1 Candidatus Poseidoniaceae archaeon
CAAAATTAGACATTGTTCCTCAACCGTCATATTCATGACTAGTTCTAAATTGGCAAGACCAATTGCGGCAGTCGCATCGCCTGGCCATTGCGCTGGATTGCTAATCCAGTGGTGTCTCACCTCGGGAGTTCGAATCTCCCCTGCCGCGCCATCATTCGAAAAATTCATCAAATTCATCAGCCATCGAATCAGCAGCTTGTCTTCTCTTACGAGCGCCAATTACCTTCCGAAGTCTTCTGAGGCGTTTTGAGATTAATGCAAGCATAATAATTCCCAAGCACAATATGACTAGAGTTACAGAACCAGCCACCTTGAATTCCTGTTGCTCCATATTATCCGAAAAATCTCCTAACCAATCGTTGCCAAGAGGCGGCTCAGGCTCTGGTTCGGGTTCAGGGATTATGTGTTGGTTGTAAGCCCACCAATCATCTTGGATGTGCACTCTTTCCACATTTTCTGAAGGGTATATGGCAACGGTTCTTTCATTGCCAAATTCATCTACTGGAGTTAGAATATAATAAAATGTTTTCATCGGTCTTATCTGTTCATCATCAATACCTTTTTCAGTGTAAGAATAACTCTCGCCTGCGACATATTCTATGTTTTGTAAAACAGGGCTGATTAATGTTAAGTCAATTCCGTTAGGATTTTGTTCTATACGATACAAGTTCCATGTTTCGTTATTCTCACCATCTGGCCATATCCATGATAGAGTTATTTCATAACAAATATTCCAGTCTTTTAATGTGTTGAAGCAATCCGTATCATTAGTGAATTCCCAATTATGCTCTAAATCTATTAGTGAAGTTGAAGGCGGACTTGAGTCACCACAAATGAAGGTGCTGTTTCCAGTCTCATCCATCGTTACATTAGCCAATCTGTTGTATGAATCTCCCTTTCTGTCAACGGGGACTATTGCATAAGAAGCGCAAAATCCGTCTGGTATGGCTTGTAAATCCGTCCAAGAATTTTCTTCAATGGTGACGAATGTTCTAAAGGTGTTGTCAGTCAAGTCGTTCCATAGTAATTCATCAAATTCTTCATTTGGTGATGGAAAAATAGTACCGCCAAAATCAGGAACTAGTCTTTGGTAGATATTGTACCCAAGATTGTATACGCTATCTGTTTCACCTACCGAATCCCAGGTCAATAAGAAATTACCATTTGAGATTAGCGAAGTCGTAAAGTTCCTAGCTTCTACATTTGGTTCGCCCAATGTGCCAATCAACAGTATAACTGTAGATTCAAATATTCTTACACTCAAATCCGAATTAGTGCTGTAAGAGTAGTCCTCAGAATTAAAAAATTCCCAATTTTTATCATTTAGAGAATTTAATTTCCTAACTTCAACCGAGTTTAGATTTACATTGGATGGTAATAACTCATTCAGATATAGGTTTATGTCTACCCAATTCTGGCCATCAAATGCTGATTGATTACTAGTCGAATCAAATAAATCAAAACCAACTAACAATAGTGGACTTTTTCCGTTTCCAATGCTGTAGGTTTCATAAGGTTCAGGATATGCATTTTGGTGAGAAATTGTAACAGTATTGCTGGAAGATATTGCACTAGCATCATAATATGGTAGGTTCTCTATTTCCACCTCTCTGTAAACAAAGAGGCTAAAATAGATACTTTCGCTATTGCCAAAAGAATCAGACGCTATCATCTTGAAGTTATGGCTGCCAAGTCCGTAATTTGAAGTATCGATTACAATATTATTGCCGTAATCAATATTGATAATTCCGCTATACCACCAACTAATATTCAATGGTGCGGCAGCGAACGGATTTGTTATTGCGTTTATTGATACCAATTCGTTATCTGTATACCATTCTTTTTGATTCACAATGTCAATAGAACTACTAATTTGAGGGACTATGACATTAGCAGTTTCTTGTAATATATTATCACTAGGCTGAAAATCATTAATACCCACAAACTCAGTAGGCAAACGAGCTTCAAGTTCTACAGCCTCACCTTCAACTGGCATGTTGAAGCTGCATGAACGTTGCTGGTCAGGTGATAATGTGGTTATGAAACATGATTGTATGTTGCCGAAATCACTGTCAATTATAAGATCAAGGCTAAAATTCAAGGCTGTGTTATTACCACTATTTGTGAGGGTAACCGTGATCATGTCTATGCCGTAGTAGTATGTCGTAGAAGAAGGATTATGGCTTGGCGATAAAGAATCAATCTCAATATTCATATCTGAATTGATGATTATTTGAGTACTATGTAGGTTGTTATCTTCAAACATATCGCCGTGTGGGTTGCCGGTTGAATTGAATATTCCATAAAATAATGTGAATTCACCGTCTTCTTCAAACGAAAAATCAGGTAGGTTCATGGTAAATGTCCTGTAGAAGGAAAATGCGGGAAAACTCGTTGTATATTGGTATGATTCTTTCAGCATTTCGCTTTCGTTATGAGTCCATAACTGCCATCCTACGGTAGCGTTTACTAAGCATGTGTTACACAAATTTGCAGATGCAGAAAAAGGAATGGTATAGATTGTGTTGTTGTTGAACATTCTTTTGTCGTCTCTTTCAACAAGGGTAGGAATATTATCAACAATGTTTTCATCATAATCTAATTTTATATCGCTGAATAATAAACTTGCATTGATTTGAAATGTAAATACATCATCAGAAGGATTAGTATCAAGTTCATCAAATTGATAGACTACTGTGAGCGTTTCATTCAACCCGTTTGGATAGAAAGGATCTTGCGAGACAAAGGTATCATTTACTCCAGGCAACATACTAGGAATCGGTATCCTCCCAGAGTCGAAACTATTACTAATACAGTTATTTGTAGTCTTTTCTCCAAGGCAAACAAACCAATCAATGTTTCTCACGGGTGACATTAAGTTGTGATTATTTTCAATAGTTGCTTCAAAATATGTAGCTACATATGCAGGAATGAAATCATCTTGCGATGGAGATGAATTAGTAATAGACAGGTTTCCAGTACTGGATGCCTCGACTTCGTCTACTAATTTGAGAGATGCTAATATTGATAATAACATTATTGCGACAATGAATATGCTGGAAATTTTCTTACTATCTCCACCAGTTACCAACACTGTCATATGTCTCCCTTGCATTTGTTATTCAAAGACTCATCGCTCCAATAACCCTAAAAATGTCGAAAAGTAATGATTTATTGAAATCCCATCCGGCAAACTCTTGAGTCTGTTGTTGCTGGCGTATACATGGTCTCAGGTCCAACTTCATCATTTAGAAAAGATGAGGGCGGCATGACTGCAGTAATTGAATTTCTCTCTGCATTCACCTTATTTCTTATGATATTAACTGCTTTTTTATCACTTGCTCAGCTAGAAATGGGTTCCAATGATACTTCAGTGGACCGATTAGATCGTTCTGCTGCACAAGGTATGGACCGACTTACATCCGACGGTGGCTGGTATGTGCCTGTCTTTGAGGACGGGGCTTACGATTACCAAAATTCAACATCACAATGGCACGAGAAATCACTTGGCGAATTAAACTCGGGGATTGTAATGGCAGGGCTAATAGATGGCTATTCTATAGATTTTGATAGAGTATCTGCTTTGCAAAATATTACCGAAAGTAGCCTGTTGGCAGGTTTGGGTTTAAGTGATTCATTTAGTCTACATTTAAGTATCAAAATAACTGAAAGTAACGATGTTCTAAGAGATGGATTAATATTATTTTCTGGTGGTACCGAAAGAGGTACTGCTTCTGCATCATCAACAGCGTTTAAAGAATTACAAACCGGCTCAGAAAAGGTTCTGATAATCTTAGAGGTCCACAATGGTGGCAGGAGTACTAATGATTTGATAGTCACCGAGATCAGTCCTAGATCAGTATCTGGTAGTCCGGAATGGATTGAAGTGTATAATCCAAATGACTTTGCAATCGATCTCAAGGGTTGGAGTATCTCTCACATATCTCCAAACCTTAACAGTAATCTGTTGTTGACAGAAGGTGTAGTGTCAGGATTATCTACAACAATTATGACCGGTGACCCTAGTTCACAAGACGTCGGTTTGGCCGACCATGTGATTGATTTAGGTGGAGAAGGTTTCCTAGGAGTTGGTCAATTGAATTTACTTGATGATGGGGGAGGTGTTGTTATCCTAAGCTATACTCAATTAAGTGAATTCCAACCGTTTGAGGTAATGAGGGTTGAATGGGGTGGAGATACTGGGTTTTTCTTAACTCCAAGCCAATCGTTAGAATATGTTCCACCAAACTTCCCTCCCGCACAGGCAGACTGGCAGATATCATCTTCGCCTACCCCAGGGATTGTCAATATAGTTTGATTTTAGAGTGCGGTGCCGTAGTAGATAATCGGATGCTTCATGAACCTCAGGGCGTTAGGAGTGTCGTTCCCCATGCAACCAGTTGGTATGTATTCCCGAGACCGATGTGTAACAGGGGTCCACGGGTTAGATGAGATTTTACGAGGTGGAATACCTTACGGGTCTACCGTTCTTGCTGCAGGAACATGCGGCTCGGGAAAAACAACTTTGGGAATGGAATTTCTTGTTCGCGGCGCCAATGCTGGAGAAGCATGTGCCCATTTCACGGCAACGGAGCCGTCAGTAAAATTGTTGGAAAACATTCGTCAATTTGGCTTTTTCGACATGAAAATGGTTGACACTGGATTGATAAATGTCTTCGATATGGATGTATTATATTCTTGGCTTGGATTAGAAAAAGCATCATTTGACCTAGATGACGTTCACTCGTTAATTAAGTCGATTGTAGATATCGTCAACACGATTGGTGTAACAAGGTTGGTAATTGATTCGGTTACTACATTATGTTACAAAATCAAATCAGAGCAGCTAATTCGAGATTTCTTGTTTACCCTTGGTAAAAAACTTGCAACATTGGGCTGCACAACAATACTGATTGCGGAAATCACTTCTGCAACCGAAAATGCTCACTGGTCATCATTTGGCGTTGAAGAAGCAATCTGTGATGGAATTATTGTTCTTGGAGACATTGAGCGCATGGGCCACCTGCTAAGATTCCTACAGGTAGTAAAAATGCGAGGTACATCTCACAGCAGGGCAAAACACGCGATTGAACTAACACCTTTGGGTGTTATGCTGACTCCAATGCTCAAGTGGGGCGCAATAAGTGACAATTTGAATAGATGGGGTTCGTGAGATGTTTGAATTAGATCAAGGAATTGCCGATCAGTTGACTGAAGTTTCGCTCAACAGTTCAGTTCAAGTTAGGTGTGGTAACTCAAATTCTTTCATGGTTACCGCTAGTACTCTAATCCCTCTATTACAAATGTTTGAGATGAAAGGCGTTTACATCTCCGCAAGCCGAGGTGCAGCTGAAGTAATTCAAGGCTTTGAGTCAGTTGGTATTGACGTGTCTCAAATTCAATTCATTGACTTGGTCTCTTCTGGGATCTTGGGTGGCACTAACATCCCCTACAACAATGTTCATTTTGTCGATAGCCCGATAATGCTTGAATCAATTCTGCTTAGGACTCTATATATTCTCAAGACCAATGAGTCAGAAAGAAATTTTGTCTTTATTGATAGCGTTAATGCTCTTGCTATTTACAACGAAGATCGAATGCTAGCGGAGTACCTTCACACTTTCATTAACACTTTTAGACAGCAAGATGTTCTTTCAGTAATATTGAATGTACCCGATCAGACACCTCCGCTGGTGTTGTCAAATCTAGATCTTTATTGCACAGATTTAGTAGACAGAGGTCAAGTAGTAATTCATTGAGTGTGGAAATATGGCTAAAGACGTACAATTTGACTCTGAAGATGAGGAATTCTTTGGCAGCGTAGGTTCCTTTGGTGTGCCAAAATTCGATAATGAAATGCGTGGTGGCGTACCTAGGGGTTTCACCATGATTGCCTTTACTGATATTGGCTCTGGAAGTGAGTTATTCGCCAAGCAATTTGTTTCACCAGCCGAGGAAGCAGAGAATACCATATACATTTCAACCAATGAAGGACAAGCGGAAATAGTCCGTATTTTCCAAAAATATGATTGGCCATTGGATATTAATGTTAGAACGATAGGAGAAGAATATAACTCTAATGTTTTAGAAAAAGAACTTTTAGCAAGCAGATACCGTCTCGAAGGCTTTAGGTTAGAAGATATTCAAAGACTTGCACAAACAAGATTTGTTGAGGAAAGTAATCAGGATTATCTCACTGAAGTCACCAATGAAGTGATGGCGTTGGGACCTTACTTTAGAGCAGTTCTAGACAGTTTGGACTTCTTCTTGCAAAGAGATGACCCGGCAAGAGTCATAGCTATGGTTAGAATGCTTCAAGCACATGCTCAATTGTATCGCGGCTTGTTGTTTATCTCAGTATCCACCGACGGACTTTCACCAAAAGTAAAGCAAGAATTGTCCTCAATAGCAGATATGGTATTATCATTCCAAGTGAGGACTGTTGGTACTGATTTTGAAACTTCAATGATTGTATCAAAGTTCCGAAACGCACCAGAAAACCTCAAAATTCTAGTTTTCAGAGTGACCCCAGAAGAAGGAATCACCCCAGAAACGGTCGAGCGTATCGCTTGAGATTCCAACGATATGTCCAAAGAGGACGGGCTTGAGGGCTTGACATGGCCAGCAGAAATGCTACAGGTGGTTATGACCCGTCTGGTATTGACCTTGATGAGTGGGAGATTTTGGAATCTCAACTTGAGGAATCAATACCAAACTACGACCGTGTCAACCGTCTGATGACTTTTGGGCAAGACAAAGTTTGGCGGAAAAATGTTAGGGAACATGCAGAACCGGGCATGAAGGTATTGGAAGTTGGCTGTGGCCCTGGTTCTTTTGCTGAGGACATAACCGGCGTTGATTTAACTTGTCTTGATCCCTCTCCAGAGATGCTTAAGGTAGCAAAAAGAAGAGTTGATTCAGCAAGAAATTCCCGAGGGGAATCTCCTGCTGATTATGTACAGGCAATTGCCGAAGCAATACCTTTGCCAGATAATACCTACGACAGAGTTTTTTGTTTATTTTCATTCCGTGATTTTCAAGACAAGGAAAAGGGTCTTGAAGAAATTTTAAGAGTTTTAAAGCCTGGCGGACAATTAGTCATTTGTGATGCAGGGAAAGCCAATTGGTTACATGGTTTTGCTGGAAGAATTTGGATGTCAACCGTCGTTCAATTAATGGCGCGTTATGTCACCAAGAAGAAAGATCATCCTTGGAAAGGGCTAGCTAAAACTTACTCTCATTACGGCACTAACCGTTATTATCGTAATGTGATGAAAAAAGTTGGCTTTCAGAAAGTTCAGGGCAGACTATTATTGCCCTTTGGCATGGCCAGTAGATTTCGCGGATGGAAGGCAGAAAAATAGTTCCGTGGGCCGTTTTGCATAAATTTTGGGTACTGACTAAATCATTACACTCATAAACCCCCTCTAATTGGCCTTTTCTGTAGGTGATGAAGTTGAGTATGGCTGAGGTTCTACGCAAAATCAAGCAAACCGAGAGAGAGGCTGCAAGACAACTGTCTTCAGCGAAGGACGATGCTAACAAAATAGTGTCTGATGCGAGAAAAAAATCAATTGAAATAGTCAATAAATCTGCTGACGATTCAGTAACAAACACCCAATCTACTCTTGATGAAGCAAGAAGTAAAGCTTCCAAAGCGGCTGAAAAGGTCATACTAGACGGTTCAACAGCAGTTGACTCTATTGCGTCAGCAGCTGGAAAGAATCAATCCAAAGCAGTAGATCATTTGTTGAAAACAATGTCTTCGTTGTAGGTTTTTTAAATGTTTGAAACTGCTGAGATGTCCCGACTTACCGTTGCGGCACCAGTTGGTAAACTCGAACACGTTCTTCGGACCTGTGCAAGTCTTGGATGCGTCCATATTGAGGAATATGGCAACTTTGAGGATGGAATTGGGGTTGGTAAATCAATTAATACCGATAATTCAGGACGTGTTAGCCAGTTGCTTACCAAGGCAAGAGCGCTTCAATCCGAATTAAACGCAAACAATACAGGCGGGGCTAAATCTGCTACAGAAGCAAATAAGTTGACCGAATCAATGCCGGAAAAAGTAGAATCAGCACTCTCGATGGTGGATCAAATTAGAGATGCTCAATCAGAAATTTCCAATCTCGATGAGAGGATAAGGGCCTTGAGCAGAGTCGAACCACTTGGAATACCACTTGAACTAATGAGCGGGTTTGAAGGATTGGAGATTTATATCGCAGAGTCGGCGAAAGCTTCCAAAGCACACGCCGTATTTGCTGACATGAGTTCTGATATAGAATTGCAAACCTCTTCGGGAATCATAGCCGTCGCATGCAAAAAATCAGATGGCGCAGCTGTGCAAATAGGTCTAGGCGAGTTAGGTGCTAAACCAATTCAAATTCCCGCTGGAGAAGGTTCTCCAAGTGAAATGATAGCCAGTGCAGAAGCAAAAATCTCAGAATTAGAATCGTCAATAAAAACTTGTGAGGAAAAGTTGACCTCATGGAGTAATTCCAACGGTAATGATTTAGTTATCTTGCTTGAACATTTGGAAAGAGAAGAATCAATCTACACTGCTCCAACACTGCTTGCGGTTAGTAACCAAGCCTTTGTCCTAGACGGGTGGGTTCCCACCAGCGACAAAAATGCAGTGATGAAGGCCCTCGAAGGGCAAGCATCTCACGTCTCTATAGAAAAATATGAAGCACCTCACCACGGCCATGGGCATGGCGATGATGACGCCCATGAATCTAAAGAAGTGCCAAAAGAATTGGTTATGCTCTCAGATTATCTTGCCGAAAAGAATATTTCGGTATTCCAGTTCTTCAGTAGCATGGATTTAGATGAATCAGGGGAACTGGAATTTAAGGAAATTGAATCTGCTATGAAAAAGGCCGATATCCCCGATATGCCACCCCTCAATATGGCAAAATTCCTTGCTGCTATCGATCTTAATAGAGATGGAAAGATTAATTTGCCAGAATTAGATTTGGCAATTGGCACAATTAGAGCTGGAAAACACCATCTAGACGAACATCATGATAACGCAGAGCCACCGATTAAATTTGAAAACGGAGATATATCTGAACCATTTGAGTTGTTAGTAGACTTAGTCGGAAGGCCAAAATATGGCACATTTGACCCAACTTTGCTGATGACAATCACATTCCCGCTATTCTATGGGATGATATTAGGTGATTGGGGATATGGGCTAGTGCTGTGCGCTTTAGCAGCCTATCTTGGCAGTAAGCCCTTCGCAGCAGACCCACTTGCCAAAAACGGATTGACTATCCTTAGATGGATGGGGATTTGGTGTATTATTTGGGGATTAATTTTTGCTGAAGGGTTTGGCTTCGTATGGGATGACACAGGTCAACTGGGATCCTCATCGCCATTTGCTGGAATATATGCTTGGACTTACAGCAACATTCACGTTCCTGGCGCTTTAGCAGATTTACTCGGCATGGGGGGCCTTCATATTCCATTCCACAGAGCAACCGTAGGCGGTGGCCTGCAAGAATACGTGGTGCTATCTGTTTACGTTGGAGTCGTACACATATTCCTTGGATTAGTAATTGGTCTATTTACCGTTTACAAAGCACATGGAGCAGCAGCTGCATACTTCGAGAAAGGTTCGTGGATTCTAATCCTAACTGGAGGTACCATGCAAGCCAGGAATATGGTAATGGGATACAACGATTTGTTTGAAATTCAAATCTGGTCACTATTGATAATTATTGGACTCATTAGCCTGATTATCGGCCTGGCTATCTTTGAGAAGTTCGGCTGGGTCGGGGGTATAATCATGGGTCCAATTGAAACATTTGGTTTGCTGGCTAACACTCTTTCATACCTTAGAATAATGGGCGTTGGTGTTGCTGGAGTTAAAATCGCTGAAGTATCAATCACCATGGGTTGGGAGAAAATCGGACCTGCCATTGATTCTGGTGACATTTTAACCATAGTGTTGGGATTAGTGTTGTTCATACTAATCCAGCTCTTCGCCATTGCCTTGGGCATATTATCACCTACTATTCACGCCGTCCGTCTACACTTTGTAGAATGGATGGGCAAATTTTACGACGGAAGTGGGAAGGCATTCTCCCCACTTGGTGGTCGCACTCTTCACGTGGAGAGTGAATCATAGTCCATCGGACAAAATGGAGGTAGCAATAAATGAATAAGAATACCCTGAAAATGAGCCTAAGAACACTGATCGTATTGTTGGTAGTAACCCTGGTTGCCCAAGGTGTTGCAGCACAAGATGCAGCAGCTGAAGATGATAACGACATAAACGGAGATATCGGCATGATAGGTGTCGGTCTAGCACTTGGTCTTGCGGCCATCGGTGCCGGTTACTCGCAAGCAGCAATCGGTAGTGCCGCTGTTGGCATGCTAGCAGAAGACGGAAGCAAATTCGGTGTAGCACTTATCTTCACCGCTCTTCCGGAATCTATCGTTATCTTAGGCGCATTGCCATTGTTCCTACAGTGAACATTTAACTTTGACAGTTTAGATTACTGTTGGAGAAAATGGAGGAATAAGTATGACGCTCGAAACATTGGCTAAAGACATTGCAGCATCTGCTAAAGCAGATGTTGATGCAATACTGAAAGAGGCCAAAGCTGAAGCAAAGCAGATTATCAATGACGCAGAGGTCAAAGCCTCTGGAATAACCGATGAAGCTAATTCACGTGCAGAAAGAGAAGCATCACAGATTTCTAGAGAAGTTGTTGCTAGTGCTAGACAAGCAAATCAAAAAGCAATATTGATTGCTAAAAGAGAAGCAATGGATAGCACTTATGCAGAAATCAAAGGAAAACTTGCAGACCCTGGATTTAAAGGACGAGCAAGTATGCTGAAATCATTGATGTCAAAAGCAAATAAATTAGCATCTGCAGACTTTGTAATTAGGCCTGTTGAAGTAGATAAAAAAGCACTTAGTGATTTGAAAGGTAAAAGAAAAGTTGGTGAATCAGTCGAAGGACTTGGTGGTTTCATTCTCGAAGCCGCAGATAGTTCTGTGTCATATGATATGAGATTTGATACACTGCTAGACTCAACCTGGGCAAATTCTTTGTCTGAAGTTAACAAAATATTGTTTGAATGAGGTGAAAAAGTTGGCTGGTAATACTGCATATGTTGCTTCGAGAGCTAAATCTCGAAGAAAGAAACTTGCAGATTTGTCGCGTATGCGTCAATTAATCAACCAATCAACAGATCAACTTACATCATCAGTAAGCAATATGGGTTATTCAGATGAGGTGAATCTATATGCCGGTAAATTGACTGGCGCAGATTTAGTCGAAGCTGCCTTGACGCATAATTTAGAATCTGAACTGAATAATATACTATCTATGTGCAATGGAAAAATCCGTAACATAGTAGAGATTTACTCATCAAGATTTGAATACCAAAACGCAAAGGTAGTACTAAGGTCAGTGGTCAACAAAGTCTCTTTGGACAAGGTTTCAAATTCAATATTACCTGATTTGAATGAAATCAATACCCCTTGGCTGAAAATCATTGAAAACTCTGATGACTTGCGTTCTGCGGTATTACAAATGCGCAGAAAATCGTTTGGCTCTGATCTTAAGTCATTATCTGAAGACTCTAGATTATCAGATTATGAAGATGCGTTAGACCGTCATTATTACAAATCTGCGATTATGTCATTGAAGACAAATAATCCGCCTACTAGATACTTGAGAGATTACCTGGCAATGGAAATTGATCACAGGAATATGCTAAATGTACTTGAAGCAGATTCAATAGGTATTACGCCGGAAGAAACAGCTAGTATGCTAATTCCTGGTGGTAAAATACTGCCAACTAGGTCATTTACAACAATAGCAGCCGGAGGTCGCTCAGCTCTAATGGACGTGTTAAGAGCCTCCTCAAAGTTTGATATGACGCACTTCGAAACACTTCTTGAAGAGGTTTCTAAGTCAAGAAGTCTAGATTCAGTAGTTACTTGGTTTAAGGAAAGGGAATATAAGTTCATGAAAAAGATGAGTTATCTCCACCCCATTTCTGCATTACCAATTGTTTACTATGTGGCTATGAAAGTACAAGAAGTAGCGGATTTAAGGATTATTGTAAGAGGAAGATTTGCCGGTTTGCCACCGGAAGTGCTCGAGGCGCACATACTGTGAGGTGTAATTATGGAATTTTCAGTTGTAGGTTCACAAGAATTCACTTTGGGATTCCAACTTGCAGGAATTTCAAACACTTTCAACCCAGAGACAGAAGATGAGATGATATCTCAGCTAAAATCTCTATTAAATTCAAAAGATGTAGGGATTATCGTGGTCGACTCCGCGATAATACCAACCCTACCTGAGAGATTGAGAAATCAACTCTCTACATCAGTAACCCCTACTGTTCTAGGAATTGGAACAGAAGAGGATACTACTTTGCGAGACACAATTCGTAAAGCAATAGGAGTCGATTTATGGAAATAAATTCCAACAAGGAGGAAAAAATATGAGTAATGAAGGAGTAATATACCGAATATCCGGTCCTGTGGTGACCGCTACTGGAATGAATGCAGCTATGTACGACGTGGTCAGAGTTGGAGATGAAGGTCTGATGGGTGAAGTTATCGAACTTCACGGCGATAAGGCTGTAATCCAAGTTTACGAAGATACGTCTGGAATACGTCCTGGTGAGCCAGTTTTGAATACCGAGGAAACACTCTCAGTATCACTGGGTCCCGGTCTTCTAACCCAAATTTATGATGGGATTCAAAGGCCTCTGGCGACACTTGAGGAAGTAATGGGTGTATTCATTACAAGAGGTGTTGATGCAGATGCTTTTGATCTTGAGAAGAAATGGACTTTTGAAGCAGTTGTTGCCAAAGGTGACGACGTTGCTAGTGGCCAAGTAATTGGGCACGTACAAGAGACTGAAACAATTGTTCACAAAATCATGGTGCCTCCGGGTAAAAGTGGTAAAGTAAAGTCAATTAAATCAGGTGACTTCAATGTCACCGAAACCGTTTGTACTCTTGATGATGGCTCAGACCTTCAAATGATGCAAAAGTGGCCGGTAAGGTCTCCTAGACCATTCCGCCAAAAGTATGCACCAGATACCCCTCTTGTTACAGGTATGAGAATTCTTGATTTCTTATTCCCCCTAGCAAAAGGCGGAGCCGCTGGTATTCCTGGTCCATTTGGTTCTGGAAAGACAGTCACTCAACAATCGCTTGCTAAGTATTCAGACGCCCAACTTGTTGTTTATATCGGGTGTGGTGAAAGAGGCAATGAGATGACTGAAGTTCTTGATGAATTCCCGCATCTAATTGATCCAAACACCGGTAAGCCATTGATGAACAGAACTGTTATGATTGCCAACACTTCAAACATGCCTGTAGCTGCCCGTGAAGCGTCAGTTTACACAGGTATTACCATTGCTGAGTATTTCAGAGATATGGGTTACGACGTTGCATTGATGGCTGACTCAACTTCTCGTTGGGCTGAAGCAATGCGTGAAATTTCATCACGTTTAGAAGAGATGCCTGGTGAAGAAGGATATCCTGCATATCTATCATCACGTATTGCAGAGTTCTATGAACGTGCAGGACGTGTTGAGACGCTAAATGGCGACGATGGTTCAGTTACCGTAATTGGTGCGGTTTCTCCACCTGGTGGAGATATTTCAGAGCCAGTTTCTCAAGGTACCCTAAGAATTGTCAAGGTTTTCTGGGGTCTTGATGCTGGTTTGGCAAGACAACGTCACTTCCCGGCTATCAACTGGCTAAACTCATATTCACTTTACCCACAAAGTCTAGACCAATGGTTTAGAGATAATATTTCTCAAGACTTCCCCGAGATTAGAACTCAGATTAGTGGTCTACTACAAATTGAATCAGAATTGCAAGAGATTGTTCAATTAGTCGGTTCTGATGCATTACCTGTAGATCAGCAACTCACTCTTGAAGTCGCTAGAATGATTAGAGAATTTTTCTTACAGCAAAACGGATTCCACGAAGTGGATGCATATTGTGATATAAATTTGCAATACAAAATGGCTAAAGCAATTCTTTCATTCCAAGAAGCTGCAAAGTCAGCAATGGCATCAGGTGCACAATTGAATGACGTAGTTAACATTCCAGCCAGAACCGATTTGATGAGAGGTAGATTTGAAAAAGGCTACATTAATGAAATCGATAGCATGGTGACTGCAATGACTGACGAAATTGCTAATACCGTGGAGGGTAACTAGGAGGAATTATCATGAGTGGAAAAGAATATAGAACAATTACCGACGTTAAAGGGCCACTGGTCTTTTTGAATAAAACCGAACCAGTAGCATTCGGAGAAATTGTAACTATCAG
>JAQXFJ010000181.1 GCA_029250385.1 Candidatus Poseidoniaceae archaeon
AATCATCTTTGTTGATTTAGACAACCGATATATTATTTTCACGAAATCGCGTGGGTTCTCTCATTCCCCTCAAGACATTATGAGGAAGTACAATGCGTGTTCAGTCCCCCATTACAGACGCTAGCCTTTGATTACTCTTCTTCAACAGAATTGGCCATCATCATAGCAACAGACCTAGTTCGCTCATTTTCATCCAGTATAAGTCGAGCAATTATGATGATTGGTGCACCAATTATCGCACCAGCAATACCCCAAACTTGAGTGAATAGCATTACTGTTAGCAGTAACACGAACGGAGAAATACCAATTTTTGCGCCAGAAAGATTTGGCTCCACAAAAGACCCAAACACTTGTTGATTGCCAATTAACATTGCTAACATCAACACTGCAGTTAACGGCTCTAGCATAATGAATCCGATTAAAACCGGAGGAATAGTAGCCAAAAGCGCCCCAAGTATTGGGATGAAATCAAGTAAGAAACACAGGATTCCAAATAGGAACCAACCCGGCAAATCAAAGCCAATTGGAGAGATTATAATTGTCATAACCAATGCTTGTCCAGCACTGCAAGTTACCTTTGACACCACATAAGCGGTGATTGATTCAGTTGATTCGCTAACTATTTTCTTGGCTCTGTCATACGAATTTGGAAAAGCGGCACCGAATCTCTTGGCAATTGTGTGCTCTTCTAAGACAATGAATAAGAGGAAAATCAGGACCGTCACCATTGTGGTAAAGAAGCCACCAAGTGATCCAAGTATCGCCAAAACAAATGTCTCGACATTACTCGGTGAAGCGAGTTCTGTAACTAAGTCGGCATCGGAAAAGATAGCTTCAAGGCCGTATAAATTTGCATCTGCATACTTGGCACGCTTCTCTTCAAACGCTGCGGTAATCTCTGGCACTTCGTCAATGAATTGTGATAAATTATCATACAAGAAAATAGAAATGAAGTATATCGTTATGATAAAGGTTAAAATTACTGACCCATAAGAAACAAAGCGATTGTTTACCTTTCGATAAATCATCTGTTCTGGAGGTTTTATCAAGAAATATAACAACACAGCAATGGCAAGCGGCATCAAAATCGATTGAAGATGAATTAGGGCTAAATACACAACTAAGGCGACTATCGCAACGCTAGCTGCAGTAGTTCGTTTGGAATCTATACCTACCTTGGAGAATTCTTGCATAACCTATTGATTACTAGTTGCTAATCTAAGTCTTGCCCTGAATTTTTAGTCAAAGTATAGTTTTGACTAGGTAAATTAAACTGCGAAATAACTCAAATCACATTCTTGACTAACTTGACCAAATCCTGTGGACGTCCACAATAATGGCAGCGAAGTTCGAGTGGATCTCTGGAAACTACTTTCATTCGGTGTGGTAATGGTTCTCGTAGATTGGAAGTAATACAGTTAGACATGGTACATCTAACAACGTTAACCATTTCATCTCCTAAATTAATAATCATTTTTTCCGCAACTGTATATGCTCTAATAATTGCCACATTGGCATCGGGAGCGACTAAAGCTAAACGATCTAATTCTCCTTGTGTCAATTCCCGGTCTTCCACCTTTATGATGTCTTTATTGCCCATTTTCTTGGAAGGAACATTCATCACTAATGAGACGGGTACTGAAGTAGCATCACTTATTCCTAACATATCAAGCACTGCAAGTGCTTGTCCTTGTGGAATATGGTCAATTACCGTGCCATTTCTAATTGCGGTTACTCTTCTCATACTGTGTTCATTTGACATTACAATGCACCTCCTGCCTTTTGGACATCCGCAGGAACTTCAACACCCAGTAATTTACAAAGCAAGGCCATTCTTGCTACTACACCATTGAAAGCTTGCTCGAAGTACCTAGCATGTCTTGTGGTATCAACGGATGGATGAATCTCATCAACCCTAGGCAGAGGATGCATGATAATCATTCCAGCCTTTACATCTGACAAATCATTAGCATGTAATTTGTATGCACCGGCCACCTTAGCGTATTCATCTTCATCAGAGAAGCGTTCTTTCTGAATGCGAGTCATGTATACTACATCAGCATCTTCCATCATTGAATAAAGGTCTTCTGTCTCTGTGATGTCACCGCCATGAGATTTTAGATCAGAAACAATCTCTGGTGGCATTTTAAGAATGTCCGGGCTGGCAAATATTAACTCACAACCAAATCTAGTCAAAGCATGTGATAGTGAATGAACGGTCCTACCAAAACGTAAATCTCCAGCCAGGATAACTTTCAATCCATCCAACTTCCCATGGGCTTGTTTGATAGTGAAAAGGTCAAGCATAGTCTGTGTTGGATGATGTCCTGCACCGTCACCACCATTGAGAATTGGAACTCTTGCTGAATCTTGTGCATATTGCGCAGCGCCTTGCCTAGGATGGCGCATGGCGATAATATCAGTATAGCCGTCAACCATTTGAATCGTGTCGAATAATGTCTCGCCTTTCACAACTGAAGAGGTTTTTACGTCTCCTAGATTAACCACATCGCCACCTAAGCGCTTCATTGCCGTCTCGAATGACATTCTAGTCCGAGTACTTGGTTCAAAAAATAAATTCCCAAGAATTCTACCTTGAAGTAACGGTAAATACAACTCGCCACGAGCCACTGGAAGCAGCCTGTCAGCATCCTCAAGAATTTTTATTATCTCTTCATTGGTCAAATCATCCATAGTAATTAGTCCGGCCACAGTCTTCCCTCCGATGACAACGATAGCAGCAAACTCATGAACATTGTCTTTGAAAATCAGTAATTTAACTCTGCGTGAATTTTCCAAGGGGATATTATATGTTTGAGTTCCATTGTGGCATAACATGGATGCGTGGGCTGATGTGGAAAGCGCTATCCAAGCAGCGGTTCAGCAAAGAAATGAACGCTTAGAGAAATTAGTTGCAATATCCGCAATATCCATACTGTTAGCGGCTATTTGGCTTGTTTGGCCAACTTTATCGGCAGCCGCCAAAGGAGAGGGTGGCTTGCTGAATGGACTAGGCATGCCAATTCTGATATTGACGTGGGGACTTATGGTTCAAGACATCGGACTTACCAGTCCAAGTGCAAGGACTAGAGTTGGTGCCTCTGCAACAATTGCTTGGCCTGTACTACTTATGCTCGCCTCAAAAGAATTGACAAGTACCATTTCGTTAGAAATTGTTGGGCCTATCTTGATCGCAATAGTCGCCGTCTCATGTTTCTTTTATTCAAGAACAGTACTGAGTGGCGGCCTTGATGTACAGCGATTTAGATCGTTAATGACGGGAGTTGGTACTATTGCTGGATTTTCGATATTCATTGGTACAATACCTGAACCCGGGACAATTACCTGGTTAGCTAACATTGGAGTCGTTAGCGTTGGGGGAATATCTACGGTAACTATTTGGTTCTCAGGAGATGAACACAAGCCACTGCGTAAAGAGTTCCGCAGGCGTCTAGACAATTTAGAAACTCGCATTTTAGTATTGAAAACAGAAAATGCAGCAGTAGACCAAGCATCTAGCCTAATTATGACTGCTAGAGAACAAGGCCATTCTGATCCTGAACTAGGAATGCGGTTACTAGATGATGCAGAAGAAGATATCGAACGATCACTGTCGCTTGCTGGGGATGTACAGGTTGTCAAAGCTGATGCTTTGAGTTCTGTAGAGCAAGCAGAAAACATCGCACCTACAGCTAAAAAAGGCAGAAAGTCATTCGAAATGGGACTCAGAGAGATTGAACTTGGCTCACTAAGAGAAGGGGAGATGCTGTTTAGACAAGCCAAAAAGCGAGCGCTGGAAGTCATCGAATGGTGGTCTAAGGCAGAGGATGCAATCGTTGAGGCAAGTCGTCAACTAGAAGGAAAATCCGGCGAAAATGTCAATCACCTTCACGAAATGCTAGCTGATGCAAAAAAGAAACTAGTTGCTGAATCACCAAAAAAGGCGTATGAGTATGCATTTACAATACCTGCTCAACTCGCAGCGGGTGATGATGCTTTAGGCAGAGCTGCTGAATCAATAAAAGAAGCTGAACGTCAATTATCACAGAGTGATGGATTAGATTTAACAGAATTAAATCGACGATTAACCAATGCTGTAGAATCCCTAGAAGCTGGAAATGCCAGTCAAGCAGTTGGTTTAGCTGATGGTATAGCCCGCAGTATCAAAGCTGAAAGAGAAGCTATGGATGATACAAGAAGAGCAATTCGTCAGAAAAAGAAATTGATTAAACAATTTGAAACACGTCAAGATAAAGCTGTCTGGCAGATTAAATGGGACGAAATTATCGCTGCTGCGGATAGTAAACAGTGGAGTCATGCTGCAACCTTGCTTGAACGAATGACTTCAGAATTAGATAAAGAGAGTAAGGCTATGGATGATGCAAAGGAACTTCTTGAATTTGTCCTAGAAGAATGGAAAGTATTGCGTAATCAATGCGAGGCTGCGATGATAAAATCTGATGATGATGAGAGAGTTAAATGTGAAGCTGCAGTGTCAATAGCCACAGAAAAATTAGGCGTGGGAGCTGTTGATGATTGCTTAGAACAGTTATCTATTGCAGATGATATGATGGAAAAACTTCGTAGAAGAATCTAATTATTCACTAATCTCTACTAAGACATCGCCTTGCTGAACTTGATCACCCGCTTTTAACTTCAACACGCCAATAACTCCATCCACATTCGCAACTATTCTATGTTCCATCTTCATAGCCTCCATTACCAATAATAAATCCCCAGCAGTAACAGATTGTCCTTGTTCAACTAATACGTCAATGATTTTACCAGGCATTGGGGCAATCATGCCACCTTGTGAATCATCATCATTGGAGCCGGCTTCTGTTTTTTCGATGCAAAAAACATGCCCATCAATGTGAACCCACCAAACATCACCAACCTTTGTTGAGTGAGCAAATTTTGTGACTCCATTAACCGTGAGTTTCAGTCGGCCATCAGCCATAATTTGGCATTCTAAGTCGCCTAAATGCCAGGTTTGTGAATCTCTTGCAACTGTCACTTCTACAGTATCACCTGCAAATTTGAATTCATGTTGCATCAAGGATACCTCCTAGTTAAGCTTTGAAATGGACTTGGTGGGCCATCATCGGCAGATGACTGTGTGGCTTGTACATTATGTAATCCTGCACTTTCACTTACTCCAGCAACCATTAGTGCTGCGTTGAGTATTTCGCTACTAAATTGTGGACTCCAGCCATTTGGCCAAATTCTTTCGATCATTGTAGTATCAGTCGCTCCACTTACCACATCTTCATGATCACATAATTCACGCAGGAATCTGAGATTCGTTGTCGTCCCTAATACCACAAAATCGTCTAATGCTCGACGCATTCGTTGCAGCGCTTCTGCTCTTGATGGCGCCCAAACAATCAGTTTGGCTAGCATGGGGTCATAATTTGGCGTCACCATATCGCCTTCTCTTACCCCTGTATCAAGTCTTATTCCTGGACCTGTTGGTGGTCTAAATACTGCAAGAGGACCAATCGCTGGAAGGAAATTATTACTCGCATCTTCAGCATATAGGCGGACTTCAATGGCATGACCACGCATCATTAGTTGACCACAACTCATTGGTTTACCCGCAGCAATTCGCAGTTGTTCTCTAACTAAGTCAATACCAGTAACCATTTCAGTAACAGGATGTTCAACTTGAATTCTAGTATTCATTTCTAAGAAAAAGAATTCACCAGTACTGTCTAACAGAAACTCAACTGTACCTGCGCCCTCGTAATTAACGGCTTTAGCCGCCATTACGGCAGCTTTACCCATCTTTTCTCGTAAATCGGTAGTCATAACTGGACAGGGTGATTCTTCAAACACTTTCTGATGACGACGCTGAACACTACATTCACGCTCACCCAAATGAATCACTCTTCCATGAGTGTCTGCTAGTACTTGAATCTCGACGTGCTTTGAACCAGTAAGCATCCGCTCAATGTATACTCTACCATCGCCAAAGGCTGCAATAGCTTCCCTTCTAGCCCCTTTGATGGATTCAACCAAGTTATCTGGATTCTCTACCTTGCGCATACCTTTACCGCCCCCGCCAGATGAGGCTTTGAGCAGTAATGGATAACCAACTCTAGTACTGGCTTGGACAATTGCTTCAATCATCTTAGTTTCATCTTCAAAATCTATCTCTTCGCCCGGGATTACTGGAACTCCCGCAGCCTTCATGGTTTTTCGAGCAGTCATTTTATCGCCCATCATTTCTATTGCCAAAGGCGAAGGCCCAATCCAAGTTATTCCTGCCTCTAATACTGCTCTGGCAAAATCTGCGCGTTCAGATAAAAACCCAAACCCTGGATGAATTGCATCAGCACCATGCTTGGCGGCAATATCGAGTATCTGCTGCTGGTCAAGATAAGTTTCACCAATTGTTTCACCAACTAATTCAACAGATTTTGTGGCCAGTTCAACAAACATAGACTCCTTGTCGTTATTTGCATAAATCGCTACTGAGTTTAGTCCAGCCTCACTACATGCTCGTAAGATCCTACAGGCTATTTCCCCTCGATTGGCAACTAGCACTGTACTAACCATATACTTCACCAAATCAAGATTTCCAGTTTGCATCTCGCTTTTCTAAAAATGAGGAAAGTCCTTCTTGACCTTCATCCGAGCCACGCATTCTACTGGTAAAGTCAAGAGTGAAATCTCTTAATTCTTCATCACTGCCAGTCCATCTATCGAAACCTAGAGTTAATTCTTTAGCTAAACTAACCGCACACGGGCCAGTAGTCATTACTTCGTCAATCAAATTGTTAACCGATTGCGCCAAATCCACAGGTTTGTTGACTACTTGTTCAATAAATCCTGTTCTAAGGGCTTCCTGTGCACCAATTCTACTGGCTTGCATTGCTAGTCTACGAAAACATGCTGAACCCAATCTACGGTATACATAGGGGCCGATCACTGCAGGCAATATCCCCAATTTACCTTCAGAAAGGGCAATCTTGACGTTGTCTGTAGCGATAACATGGTCTAAGCATGCCACCAATCCAGCACCGCCACCAAGCGCTACACCGGTAATTGAGCCAATAGTAAAACATGGATGTGACCAAAGGCCGTTGAATAGCCGATCAAGACGTGCTGAATCTTGACGGTTCTCCTCTGGACTATTGGCGCCGGCATCACGCATCATATTGATGTCAGCCCCAGCGCAAAAGTGCTTGCCTGCGCCGGAAAAAATTATGATTCGTAAGTACTGATTTCCATCTTCATCGACTAAACATCCTGTTGTCCCGACACTTCGTTGTGCAGTCCAATCAAATAACTCACATAATTCTGTTATCATTTGCACATTCATTGCATTATACTTTGATTCTCGATTCAAAGTTATACGGCAAATTGGCCCTTCAATGTCAAGTGCCACCAATTCGGTTTGTGGGGGGTTATCCATTTTTATCATAATAAAACTCCAATTGCAAATTTAATTTTTCAATTGTAAAATCACATCCTAAATACGCCGAATCTATCGTCTGGCAGAGGTGCGTTTCTTGCTGCGGCCAAACACAAGCCAAGGATATCCCGGGTATCTCTAGGGTCGATTATTCCGTCATCCCAAAGACGCGCGGTAGAATAGTATGGGCTACCTTCTGTCTCATATTTGTCAAGTATTGGCTGTCTAAACTCGGACAATTCTTCGCCTACCATTGGACTAAGTCCTTCTCTAGCTCTTTGATCTTGTTTGACTGTAGTTAGAACATCTGCTGCTTGGGGGCCACCCATAACTGAAATACGACTGTTTGGCCACATGAACAAGAATCTAGGATCGTAAGCTCTTCCACACATACCATAATTTCCAGCACCATGAGAGCCACCGATAATGATGGTGAACTTTGGAACATTAACACAAGATACCGCAGTAACCAGTTTGGCGCCATCCTTAGCGATACCTCCAGCCTCGTATGCTTTACCAACCATGAACCCGGTAATATTCTGCAAGAA
>JAQXFJ010000206.1 GCA_029250385.1 Candidatus Poseidoniaceae archaeon
CCCGCCATTACGATCAATGAGGCATGGTGTAATGGATAGCACAGTAGGCTGCGGACCTGCAGATCCGGGTTCGATTCCCGGTGTCTCAACCAATTTAGGTGATAAAATGAAAATTAAATTAATAAAAAACATAGCAAAAGAACAACAGGAAAATCAAGTATTTATCAGAAATGGTATTACTTTCAAAAAGCATCCAAACAAAGAGGATTGTTGGATTTATCATGGTAGAATGCCAATATCAAGTTGCTGGATATATTTCTATTATGGTTCAATTCAAATCGAAAATGTGATTGTTGGCAATCCAACAGAGAGAAACCATGGATTTGGTAAGTTGATGATTTCAGATATAAGACAAGCATTTCCTTATCAGAAAATTTGGGTAGATACATGGAATTGTACTAGACCATTTTGGGAAAAGATGGTTCAATGCGGATATGTTGATGAAATTGCTAATGATTATTCGTGGCCTTGCATAAATACAACATGTATAACATGCCATGAAAATAGAAATGTACCAAGAAGGAGAGTTTTCCAATGAATAAGCCAAGTGATTTTGATGGATGGATGCACATTGATTGGGGCATAGAATTAGACACTCTAGAGTTTGATTTGGCAGCTATAAAGGCACATAATGAGAAAAATCCTGTCGTCAAAGATATTTGGACTCAATGGCCGATAGAAATGGATGGAATAATTCATCTCCCACTAGGGCATATCTCAAAAAAAGGAGATAAAGAGTCGAAATTATCCCCTAAAGAAATAAATCAATTGAAAAATCATTGGCTAGAATTTGCTCAGTTTATTTGGCAAACCCCCAACATTGAAATTGAAGATAATACGTTCACGGTATTTGGTAATCATGGGACTATTTTTTCATTTGATGCAAATATAGAATTCTCCGTATGGCTTCCTCCAAAAACATCATCTAGGCATATTCAAGCATTGAGGGCAATAAGGAAGGGTGCAAGGAATAGGAGTAACTTAGATAACCACATAATCTATATGGAAGCATCAATCGATACCTGGAAATTTGAAATTAAGGGACTTAAGGAAGAATTAGGCTTTTGTGATTTCCCTAGTCATATAGAAGGTCTTGAACTTAAACAGTTTGAGAATTGGTCGACACATCTTTATCCTGAAGAAGACAATTTTCCTAATTCACTTCAATCACTGATACAGATTATGATTGAAGATGAGTCAATATGGCTGAAACTACATGCTCAGGAACTTGCTAGAAGGGCAGAACTGGAAGAATGGAATAGGAAATGGCCTAACGGCAGACCAGATGATTGGATGTATTTATGAGGTGGTAAAGTGAAAAAGAATAGAACAAAAATAGAAGAACTTGTAAGGAAAATAACTCAGTATTTAGATACTCAAATTAAATACACTGAGATAAAAATAGATGAACAAAAAAAATGGGAAAGTATAGACTGCTGTTGCCCGATTTGTCCAGGTGACAATAAGGAGATTCAGGTAGACAAAAAGTCAACTTTTCCAGACCAATTTAAGGAGGAATGGAAGTGATTAACAAATGGAAACCAGACCAAACATGCAAAATTTGGGATAGCAATGATTGCTCTTATTTTGATAATCTCAAAATAGTTCACAAACAACAAAATGGGCCTTCCTGTGTTGCAACAACATTGTCAATGCTAGTAGAAAGTTTAGGGAATAATATTACTCCAGAGTACTTCAAGTCACTAACTAATTCTCAATCACCACAAACATGGTCAGACTCACTGAAGCAATTTGGATTGCAATTAGCATATTGCAATACGGATGTTAGAAGATTATCATATTTGATTGAGGAATTGAAATCTTATGATGATTTATTTCTAATTTCTTTTTACTCAGTAGACCCACCATTTGATACAGATGTAAATGGGAAATTATGCACGGCACACATTATCACCATGCACAAGGGTACGATATTTGATACTGCTAAATCTTCAGTTTTTGGCGGAGTTTGTAAATCCGAAGATTATGCTAGATTGGATAGGCCAGTAAAAAGAATATTCAGAGTATTGCCATTAGGTCATGAGAGGTGTCTATGATGCCATCAAAAGCAAGTAAGGAAATTACTAGGTGTG
>JAQXFJ010000216.1 GCA_029250385.1 Candidatus Poseidoniaceae archaeon
TAGATGATTTAGATGGGGCGGATCCTTATGGGTCTATTATTGGTGATTTTTCCGCTTCGGTCACCTCGACACCTGCATCGGTTGAAAGATGTGGGCAAGGAGAGTTATTTGCCGTAATAATATCTAGCGACACAGGGTCAAGTACAATGAGTATTGTAACTGGAGATGATGCAAAAATTGCCTGGGAAGTGGAAATTGGACAAACTGAAGCCATCCGATCTACCCCCATGCTAACCGACGTTAATGAAGATGGGAAACCTGAAATAATTCTCACCTATGATACAGATTCTACCTTTGAGGTTGAAGTTTGGTCACCAGAACTCAGTTGCTCAGAATCTGGATGGGTCAAATCTGGTCACGAAAATGAGAAGTTATGGTCAATGAGTGATTCTGATTACAGCATAGGAATTAACAGTCCTCATTTTGCAACCTCTCAAAGTGATCACAAATCAATAACTCAACCACTTATTGCCGATTTAGATCTTGATGGAGATGCTGAGTTAGTGGTGGCGTTGGTAGACCGCAACTCAAACAACCCAACCGTCACTGCATTATCTCTTGGCACGTCAACTCCAACAGACTTCGATTGGGAAGTTGTACTTGATAGAGGGACACATCCCTCAGACCCTGCTTGGGGTATGCTTGATGATGACACAACGGCAATTGTGTTGACTACAATTGATTCCAACTCTGGAAACATGTGGATTTGGCGAATAGATGGGGCAACTGGGTCCCTAGATTGGGAGCGTGTATCTGTTGACGGTACTGATTCTGATTCTGATGCACCTAGATTGCGCCTCCCTGGGCCTGTAGTAGTACAGCTAGATTCAGATAGTGCTCCAGAAATGATTCTAACTATTCCAACTGACTCTAACGGTCGAACACCGGGTAACGGGGCTAGATTCGTGGCTATGGAGATGACATCAACCGATGAAATCTTTGAATTTCGGACACCAAATGGATATGCTGATGCCCAACCTTTACCAATTGATACTGATGATGATGGAATTCATGATCGACTTTGCTGGGTGACATGGTATTCAGAATCCAGCATTAATTTTAATCGGAAAGGCATGGCAGGATGTCATGATATTTCGGAGGATCCTCCAATTAAAGAATGGTCTAAAGATATGCAGAGAGGTAGCGGCAATGATAATGATGAAATTGCTGTTGCCCCACCAATATGGATGGACATAAATGATGATTCTGTTGTGGATATAATTGTACCATTTGGCAAGCGCCTATGGGCCTTTGATGGAGTTGATGGAACCTCATCCGAAGTATCAGATGGGTGGTCTTCTCCACTCAGTATGCCCCACAGAGTATGGTCTGCCCCTGCAGTTGCTGACATGGATAATGATGGAACATTAGATATTTTGATTGGTGATACTCTAGTATCTCAACATGTAGCAGATTTTGCTCCACTAAGTGACAATAGAGGAATTAGTTTCAATCCAAGTCAACCAGACCCGGGAAATTTAGTAACGGTAACAGGACAATTTAGCAATATAGGGACTTTAGACAACCAAGATGACTTGGATGTGGCAATCTTGCAAAATGGTAATGAAATATCACGACAGAGATTTACTGATGTTGAACCTGTAGCACCTTCAGGAAATGGTGGACCTTATACATTCAGCGTTGACATAGTGGCAGAATTAGGAATTCACACCTTCGAAATAATTATTGATGTGAATTCTAACTTAAGCGAATCTCGCAAAGATAACAATAATGCAACTATCGACCTCTTAATTGTCGAACCTTATGCTGCGCAAATCGATATTCCAAACAATATACCCCGCATCAACCCCGGAACTAGTGAAATAGTTAGTTTATCTATGCTATCAACGGGTTCACGAACTGAAGATTGGACATTAACATGGGATGATTCCAACCTCCCTAATGGCTGGTCTATAACCCCGGACACCAACCAAAATCTAAATCCAACATTAGTTACTGGAATTCAAAATGATGTTGACTTTGTTGTATCAATTCCACAATCAGCACTAGGTGATGATAATTCCTTTGTCATAATGACATTGACCCTAGACCTCAATCAAAATATCACATTCGATACAATCCTGCCACTGGAAGTGCTCCGGACGCGTGGCTTGACAATTGTAGGGCCAAGTGGCCTCGATAACACCTTGGGTTACGGCAGGCCTGGAGATATTGCCACAGCTTGGATGATGGTTGAAAACCTTGGAAATGCCTTTGAATCGACCACATCCATAGATTGGACTGCTCCTTCATGGGGTGGAACTCCAACCTTACATGACCAAACGGGTACAGAAATTTTCTCACTTAACCTAGCACCAGGTGAACAAAAAGAATTGTTTATTCACCTAAATACACCTCAGAATATACAGTTGAGTTCAGTAACCACATCCACCATGACAATGTGCATCGGTAGTGGTGCAGATACGTTGTGTGAAGAATTATCCGTCAACCTTACGGCAACTGCTGTGACCATTCAGCCGACTCATCAAAGAACATTACCCAATCAGACATTAGATTGGCAAGTTGATGGAACAATACCAAATGACGGAAAGGTCTCGTGGAATACCGCTTCGGCAAGTATGATTCATACAGACTGGATATGGAGTACTGATGGTGATTTGACCATCAATGGCAGCAATATTGAGGTAACTGGTGTAGCCGATGAACCGTTTAGTGGGAACATATATCTTGATTTGCCAGTTAATGCAGTTCCTCAGCGTCACTACTTCCAAACTAGTTCTCCTAATGACCTAAATCACAATTTAGATTTCACTATGCAGGTACTACAAGTTTTCCGAAGCGATGCAACAATATTACAGCCGACTCCCGACCAAGTTGACGAACCTGTAGCGTTGTTTGTTGAAGTAACCAACCAAATACTGTTACGACTAGAAAATCCTGGCAACGGGGAAGATGAATTCTTGTTATCAGCACAAGTAATAGAACACAATGCGATGAGCAGCTCTCCTGTAGTACAGTTCACCACCTATAATCCACAACGAACACTTGGACCATTAGCAACAACAATCGCTACTGTAGATGTTATGCTATCAGAGGATACCCCCGCACAAGAACCATTTACTCTTCGTTTCACATGGAATTCTCTTGGTGATGAAACAGTATCCACCGTTGTTGATTTATTGATAGAGGCAGAACCTGATCATAACTGGGAGGCTTCGTTTAGCGAAGGACTTAGCCACCAAGTAACCCCATCTGAGTCAATTAATCTTGATTATCAAGTAATAAATACAGGTAATGCAATGGATGATGTAGTAGTAAAGCCGATTTTTGAAGTCACATACTTTGGGCAGGACAACAGTATCTGGCAGGCTGAAGAAATGAATTTTTCCGATATTGAAGTAAATGAGAGCGTAAGTATGCAATTGCAGTTTGCCACCCCAGTAGATGCCTGGGCAGGGACTATTGCTGATTTAACGCTACAATTATTTTCTGACGACCTATTAGTTGATAATATCACATTAACATTTAACGTTGTCCAAGTTTCAGGTTGGACACTAAACATATCTGACACCAATTTGATAATTAATCCTGACGGGCAAAATCTAACACT
>JAQXFJ010000225.1 GCA_029250385.1 Candidatus Poseidoniaceae archaeon
TGAAGCCGCCAGGTGCTTCTCCAGCGGCAACTTGAGCCTTCCAGCGAACATACCCATACTTCCAGATTGTAAACGCAATAAACAATCCAGAAAACATTAGCCCATAGCCCCATATGTGATCTTGAACTTCCAAGAACTCTGGGAATGCAACTCCTGCTGAATCTAGTTTAATCCACATTAATGCCGAAGGTAATCCGAAGATGAATATCGCTAGTCCAGTGATTGCTACTGAGCGCTCACGGTTGTAACCATGGTCAACAAAGTTTCTAACACATAATTCGACAGTTGAAATCATCGATGTCAAGGCAGCAAATGATAGCGCAAGGAAGAACCCGGCCATCATAAAAAATGGCCCAATCGTGCCACCTGGAGCTTGGGCGAATACTTCTGGTAGTGCGAGGAAAGTAATTGCTGAGGAACCACCAGTTACGGTTGCTAGTGGGTCACTGCTAACTGCGAAGATAGAAGACAATACTGCTAGTCCAGCAATAATTGAGATGCTGTTATTGGCCAGTCCCATAGTAAATGCATTCAGAACAGTATCCTCATCTTTTCTCATGTATACCGCATAGGTAATTGCCATACCCATTCCAGCAGAACACGACCAAGCTGATTGCGATAACGCATTAATCCATATTTCAGGCTCAAACAATAAATCTGGGTCTACTGAGAACATGAATGTTGCACCGTCTAAAGTTCCGTCTTCAAAGTCCATCCACAAGGAAAGGAATAGTGACATGAATAACAGGACAAACAGAGAAATCATCAGTACTACGTTGACCTTTTCAATCGCTTTTGCACCTTTCCAGATTGCCGCTAAAGTAAGACAAATTACGATGAATTGGAAGAATATTACTTGACCTGGATTTTGCAGAAAAGAATTCCACACCTCGGTGGTATCGACTCCTTCGCCAGTTAGTCCACCAGTAATTCCAAGTTGGAAATATTTGATAGTCCAACCTGCAACAATAGCATAATAAAATCCTATTGCGGTTGAAATCCATGCTGTCCAAAGACCCATCCAAGCGAATCTCTTTCCAGCAAATATTCTGAAAGTACCGATTGTACCAGTACGGCTTCGCTTACCCATGGCGAATTCAGCAATTACCAGTGGTATGGACCAAGCAAACAAGAAAATTAGCCAAGGGATTAGGAATGTTCCTCCACCATTTGCTCCAACCATTCTTGGAAATCGCCAAATGTTTCCAGTACCGATTGCCGCGCCAATAGAAGCGAAGATTAGACCTAAACGGCCGTTAAACTGATCTGATTGAGCCATGGGATCACCTCGGCTTATTTGCCGTCCTCCAAGACAGCCTCAGTGAACTCTTTCTCGGTTTCATCAACCAGCATCATCCTCAGACATATTGCTAGGCCGCCCCAAACGAAACTGGTGACCAAGAAGAACATGAACAACGCACCAAAGAGTGTGCCATAATCAGCTCGATAGTCAACCTCTAGCACGTAATATTCACCGTTAGCAGGATAAAGATACAAATCGCCACCACCTAGCGTCCCTAGCATTGCTTTGTAGTGCACTTGTCCAGAAACCGTATCTTCAATTGGTAGGTTTGACCTTATCACAGTCCCATTTTCACCGTTCAATAAATTACATGTTGATGTAGTTTCTTCAAACATTGCCATAGACCATGCTGTAGTAGACCATTCTTTTGGCCCATAATCACTTTGCAAACGAGTTGGTTGTACTGTACGATACATTACATGAGATACTGATTTTTCTAAAGAATAAGCAAAGCCATTAGCGACACACATGTCAACTGGGATGCTACCGATACTCGGGACATTTACCATGCTAGGCATTTGGATAAATTGGTTCTGTGAAATATTAGCAATTCCTAAATCTGCTCGCTCTCGTGGGTTATCTGCTATTTCGGCCATGTAAAAACCAGTACCCAGATTTCGAACCGCAATGTGATCGATGTCATCCTCATGTTGATGGAATGCTGTACCTATTTCAGAGGTATAACAATACGAGCCATGGACACCATAATGCCAGTCACAGAAATCTCCAGTTGTTGGATATAGGTCTGATGATTGCATATTGGTGTAATCGGTCATTTCTGCCAACTTATCACCGTGGTATACCAATTGGTCGTGGTCTGTTGTTTCACATCCAGTGCAATGGCCCCATGGGTATAGAATCAATTCAGAGTAGGAGTGGTGAGTTAGAGTCGATTTGAATTCGCTTGCACCATTACCAACATCATCATTCATTTCAGTTAAATCTTGAATGAATCTAGTTTCTGGCTCTGAATTACCGCCCGCCCAATCTTCATCAGTTCGACCATCGTTATCATCATCTT
>JAQXFJ010000226.1 GCA_029250385.1 Candidatus Poseidoniaceae archaeon
CCCACCAAGCATACATTATGGAAGGAACAATCATCGCTAAATTGCCTACTAGGTAATTTCTAAATTTTACTTCTGTTGCACCATATGCGTAATTTAATACTCCATATGGGATTACCAAACTAATTCGAGTAAGAGCAACTACATTGGTGCCTTTGTCAACGATTTCTTGTTCTAATCCACTCAAAGTGGGATATTTACTAAGTGCTTTTCTAGCATATGGGTTCATCCATTTCTTGCCAAGTAAAAACGGGGCAATTGCTCCTAACATCGAGCCGACATAGGCAATCAATATGCCAGGTCCAAAACCATAGATTACTCCTGCAAGATACTTGTGAAAACTCGCCGGTAAGGCAATTATGCCAAAAACTATGTACAGCAGAATAAAAATTATCATGCCATACAATGCATTGTTAGAAAACCATGTGAGGTAATCAATAAACAAGGAAATTAAAACTTGGGTTAAAGAAATTGTAATAGCGATGCCGGTAATTACGATTAACGCAGCAATAAGGCTGGTACTTTTTTTCATACTTATCATTCAAACAAGTTACTTGTCCAAGACGTAATTCTTCCGGTAAAAGCAGATGTAGCTACTGTTAACGGGCTTGCTAAATACAATTTACCTGGGCCAGAGCGACCTTGAAAGTTACGATTGATAGCAGATACAGTGACTTGTTCAGGATTTATTGACACACCAGGTCCAGCACCGATACATGCGCCGCAACCTGGATCTATTAACTGGACTCCAACTTTTTCAAACAACTCATGCCATCCTTTTCTAACCGCTAAATCCTTGACCAAACCTGAACCGTATTGGATGAAAAATTCAACACCATCAGCGACCATAAGTCCCAAATCATCAGCGGCTTGACAGACTAGCGCATAGTACGCAATATCATCTTCTTTACCCGCAGTACATGACCCGCCGTAAGCGATATCAACTTTGACTTCACCAATTTCAGAAATTAATGCACCGTTAGTGGGATCACTAGGCACACCTTTGTCAGGATTGCCGGGATGTGCTACCATTGGCTCTATTTTGGACAAGTCAATATGGTGGACGCCGCCGGTATATTCTGCTCCTTGGTCAGGATTAACGGCGTTTTGTCTCATTTGCTGAAGTTCAAGATGTGGCATTGAGCGCTTCATCCAATCATACAATTTTTCATCAGGTTCGCAAATTCCAGTTCTTGCTGAACATTCAGTTGCCATATTGCATAACGTTGCCCGCTCATCAATCGAAAGGCTTGACAGTCCAGGGCCGCCAAATTCCATTGATCTGTTCAAGGTCAACTCTTCTCTTGCATGGTCAGCAAGAATGTAAAGAATCACATCCTTTGCTGTACAACCGGGATTAAGTATTCCAGATAATTCAAACCTAATTGACTCTGGAACTTTTACGAAAGTAAATCCGGAACTAATCAAATTAGAGTACTCTGTAGCCCCAACACCCCATGTTAGAGCATTAGACGCTCCCCCCATGCAGGTGTGAGAATCTGTTGCTTGAACAAAATCCCCTACTTCAATAAATTCTTCACGCGCCACTTGATGACAAATACCTGGTGAAACTCCATCGACTGCTGAATAATCTCTTACTCCGGTATGGCTTTGGAAGGCTTTTTGTAAGTCTCGCAAGGTTTGTACCTTATCCATAAAGGGTACAAATTTGGGATTGTGGTGTGCATACAACAGATGGTCTTCAAAGACCGCGAATTTGCTAGGGTTCGGTAGGGAATACTCGTTACCATATTCCTGGGCAAGGAATGTATGAACTTGAGCGGTGGTGAACTCGTGTGAATATCCACTTTGAACTTGAGTAATCACCGGATCATCAGGTTTGACGCATTGGTTGGGCTTTTGCCCAACTAGGTTACGAGCAATTATTTTCTCAGCCATAGTCATAGGCCTATCTTCTGTATCCATTTCAGGAAGTTGGATTTCATTATTTTTTAGCGATTTTGCGAATGGAAATAGGCCGCCCTTTTCGATAATTATTCTCGTGACAACATCGTATTTTTCAGTGAATTTGCCAAGAGGTAATGCCTCTCCATCTTGTAGGCGCTCTAGCATGTTATAATCACCCATTAATTGGCCAAGATTGATATTATTTCTTTCGTGTATTGGAGCAAATGATGCAGCTATTACTATTCTTATGCCTGCCCAACGCTCACACTGTGCTGCAGTTTCTCTACTAGAGCCAGTGCCCTTTCTTTGACCAGATACTATTATCTCAAAGTTTCCGTTAATCAGTGCATTCTCATTGAATACACGTAGACCATTGTGTTTTAACCCAGCATAGGCGTTTTTGGCAATTTCGGCAGGGTCGTGATCAAAACAAACCCAAGCAGGAGTCATTACGTCAGTGTTGATGTCGTCAAGTAAATCCTCGGGATTGATATCCTTCATCTGTAAATTTAAGCCATGGTAAAGTTGTTGTTTTATCAGTTCCATATCCTTGGTGAGAAACAAAACCCGTTTCCCCGGCGTGAGTGCAATTGGTCTGTGTAACGCCGCGACAACCATTGCAATCGTTTCGGGCAAGGGACTTGTTGGTATAACCGTTCGTCTAAATTTGTGAAAAAGTATATGACGGGAGTGTATATTTTAGAAATCTGAAGCGAGCCGTGGCAAAACCAATTACGAATATTACAACATAAGTTTCATATAACCTTGCGATAGGGGTTAAGAGTATTGCCCTAATTTTATTATAGGGGGGGTATGCAAAATGGATGAACAACAAGTTGAAGATATTGTAAAATGCAGCGATTGTGGAAGTAGAAATTTGACTCGTGACGAGACTAGAGGAGAAGTAGTCTGCGAGGATTGTGGATTAGTTCTAGAAGATAATGTGATTGACCAAGGTGCTGAATGGAGAGTTTTCTCTCCAGAACAAGGCGACCAAAGAGCAAGAACCGGCGCACCAATGACAGTTATGCTCCACGACAAAGGTCTCTCTACAGACATTGATTGGCAAAACAAAGATTATTCTGGAAAAACCATTAACTCAAGATACCGTTCTCAATTTTATCGAATGCGAAAATGGCAGAAAAGAAGCCGAGTATCCAATGCGACTGAAAGAAATCTGGCAATGGCTCTAGCAGAACTTGACAGAATGGCTAGCCGACTAGAATTGCCAAAGTCGGTCAGAGAAGCAGCCGCTGTTAATTACAAGAAAGCAGTCGATAAGCGATTGATTAGAGGTCGCTCTATTGAAGGTGTAGCAGCAGCATCGTTGTATGCAGCATGTAGGCAATGTGGAGTTCCAAGAACTCTTGACGAGATTGGACAAGCGTCTAGAACTGGTCGAAAAGAGATAGGTCGAACCTACAGATTCATGGTAAGAGAACTAAAAATGAAGATTATGCCTACAGGGCCGGAAGATTATATTTCGAGATTTTGTTCGGGTCTTGGACTGGATGCTGAAGTTGAAGCAAAAGCCTACGAATTGATCAAAGCTGCCCAAGAAAAGGAACTTACCAGTGGACGAGGGCCAACAGGTATTGCAGCTTCAATTATCTACATCGCTTCAGTTTTGTGTGGCAAGAGAAGAACTCAACGTGAAGTTGCTGAAGTTGCTGGAGTAACCGAAGTAACAATTCGTAACAGATACAAGGAATTAATCCAAAATCTGAATATCGAACTTGACATCTGATTCGCCAAAATAGGTTGATATTAATGACTAAAAGTCGATCTGAGTTATCTCAGATTGTGTTTGAAAAAGTAGCGACGTTACTTGTTGAGGCAATGGAGCAAGGAACAAAGTCATGGCCACTTCCAGAACCCCCAATAATTGACCCTGACTTCCCTCCAGTTCATCCGCTATCCCCGCAAGAATTAATCGAACAAGGACTAGCGTTGTTGAATATAGACCATGGAATGTTTCAACACAAATTAAACACTGTTGTAGAGTTGGTAGTACCACATAGAATGAACTTAACTGACGACCCGTATAAAACTCATCAAAAATGGTTGGCTAAACGCAGTAATATGGTTGCTGAGAGACTAATTTTTCTAATTAATAATGACTGGTTAGCTCAAGCACTTGACCCCTCTGCTCCAGACATAACACGATGGTGGCTCAGTATTGCCTTACTAAATGGCTTATCAATTGGGCCACTTGGCCAACCGATACATCAAGGATACCATATGTTGGAGTCGATTGCAATTGGGGAACGTCCAGGCTCTTGGCACACTCAACCTGAGGCAGGACCTCAAAATATTGACTGGAACCCGCAAGCAGTAATTCCACGTATCAGTGGAGTTATTGCCCATAAGACTGGGATTGAAGCCGCAAGATGGATGTTAAATGAACTAGAAACCAGTAATGTCGACCGGAGGAGATTATTGATTGAGTGGATTAGGTTATTACTTGAAAGGCCCGAATTAATCGAACCCTTACAATTGCTCGAAATTTTGGTTAGGAGAACTAATGATGAAGATGATCAAGTAGCAGTACAGGTTTCTCGATGTTTAGCAAAGATAACTGATTATGATAAGGATAAAGGCCACGAATTGGCTAAATTATTGATGGCAAGAGACGATTTAATGGTTAGAAGGTCAATGGCCGATGTCTTAACTAGATTATTTAGGAGACTAACAGTTGACGCTTTACCTTTCTATAACCAACTAAAAGCGGATAAAGACCCTGATGTATTGGCTGCAGTTAGCAACACATCCGCAGATTTAAGATTTCTAGATGTTGATTTGTGGGCGGAAAACCTTCTGGAATTAAGTAAGCATGAACTGCCAGTTGTTAGAAGAAATATAGTGCCTTCACTGAGAGATTATTTTGAGACATTTCCAGATGACAGCAGAAAACTACTCCCGCTGTTATGGCAGGATGGCGATGAAGTTGTACGGACAAGGATGCGAGAGTTACTCGTCAAAATGGTTGATATATCTCCGGAAAAATTTGCCGCTAGGTTAACTGATTTAACAGCAGAAAATTGTGATTTGAACCCGCTATGGCAACTGATGAACGCACGGAAAAAAAACTCATCAGAAATTTGGCTTGATTGGTTATCTGGTAACGGGGAGATTCCTCACTTGGAGCCAAAGACCCAACATGTCAGCACTAAACAAGCCCCCGACAGTCTTCCATCTCTTGGTGAGGCCTTGGAAACCCTTGATCAAGAATTAGGTTTCCTAGATTAATCATTCTTCTTCTGCTTCATTTAGTGGTCCAGATACTACCAAACCAACGTAAATCGAATTTAGCATACTCAAACACCCAATTAACATCACAATCATCCCAGTAGTATCTGGTAGAGAATCTTTAATGTGATTTATTTGTAGAATTCCAACGATAATAAAACATGAGATTGAAAAAACTAGCACCTTTTTCCAACTCTGCTTAGGAGTTTCCCATCGATTAATAGAAGGGATAATGCCATTTGATTTGAAGGTAAATCGAAACCAGCCAATATACATGCAGCATAATCCTGCAAGTCCGACTAAACCTCTGGTGAATGATGGAGCATTCCACGGGCCAGCAGGTGCGAAATCAAACAGTGTTTGGATCACCATCAGCAGACCAGCAAGTGTATACCACCGCCACTCAGGGTCATTCGCCATGACAACGCATGTTGGGTTATGCTTGAAAGGTTGTACCCTTTGGGATTCTATATGAGCGTGGTTAAAGATGCAGTTATTGTTGCGGGCGGATTGGGAAGTCGAATGTTGCCAACAAGTGCTTATCTACCAAAAGAAGCGTTGCCGTTAGTTGATGTACCTGCATTGATTCATTTAGTACTTGAAGCAGCGAATGCCGGAGCATCAAGAATTCACATAATTACCTCACCAAAGAAAAGTTTTGACAACTTTTTTCAAAATAATGGCCTTTACTCAGAATTACGTCCAGAAGTAAGTGAGGCACTATTCTCGCCATTTAGTGGTCTTGAATTTCACATTCACGTTCAAAATGAACCACTGGGATTAGGTCATGCTTTAATGCAATCTCTATCGGCAATTAACGGACCATTTATCGTTCTTTTAGGAGATAATATTATCACACGAGATTTTTCTAGTATTACCAATTTTAAGCCATCAGATGCCTCAAAAAAACTAGTAATGGCTTATGAAGAATTTAGTTTACCTTGTGCTGGAATATATTCACTTCCTGAATTAGAAGTGGTAAATTATGGGGTAGTTAGATTAGACAATGACAGAATTACCGAAGTTGTTGAAAAACCAAATCAGTCAGATGCCCCCTCAAACAAAGTATTGTGTGGACGTTACATCTTTGCTGAGAATTCACTAGATTTGCTTACCAACGTGTTTAGTGTAGTTGATTATGGTGAGATGCAAACCATAGAGTTGCAAAAGTATTGGATGGAATCGATTGGATATGTCGCAGTTGATTTAAGTGAATATCAATGGTATGATTCTGGCAACCCACTAAGTTGGCTTAAAGCTCAAATCGATTACGGTCTGCGTAATTTAGACTACGCCCCGGAATTAAAAACTTGGCTTATTGATAGACTGAAATGATTTATCTTTGGCCAGGCTTCCAAAATGACAATGGCATTGGAGCTTGATTATTGACGCACCGATTTGCTAGGTGGTCGGCTCTTTCATTCCATCGATGTCCTCTGTGTGCCCTTACATGACTCCAATTAAGTTCGCGCAGAGCGCCCACTTCTCGCCACAATTTCTGAACCATAGCCACTAACTCTTTGTTTGCTTTGGCTTTCCAATTACCCGTTGCTAAATTACCAGCATATTGAGAATCTGTATGGACAATTGCCGGCCGATTGCCCCCGTCAATCAGTAGCCACCGCAATGCTTCAGCGATCGCAGTTAGTTCTGCAGTATTGTTAGATCCCACTTCTGCACCAATGAAAGCGGAGTCAGAAGAATCAGTGATCACAGAGCCCCATGTTTCCTCGAGAATTTCTCCACTACCTTTGCCCAGCCCGTTATCTCCAGTAACAATTACCAAACTCCAAGCAGCTGGAGTTGTAGCAGAAACATCTCGGTTTTCTAAACATGAACCATCTACATAAAGTGCATAATGGTCATTTAATGTTGCCAATTTATTCACTCGCCAATCAGAGCACGGTATGCAGCAGCATCCATTAGATCAGCGAGTTGGTCAGGATTATTGATTGTCATTTTAATTATCCAACCATCCCCATATGGGCTGGTGTTCATCAATTCTGGAGTGTCCTCTAATTCTTCATTTACTTCAGTAATTGCTCCGCTTAGCGGGGCAAAAATAGGTGATGCAGACTTTACTGATTCAACCACAGCAAATTCTCCCATGTCGTCAACTACCATGCCGCTATCGGGAAGTTCGATGTAAACAATGTCGGTAAGCGCATGTTGAGCATGGTCTGTTATCCCTATAGTCACAGTGTCACCATCTAACTTCAACCATTCATGTTCTTTGGTATAATACAGACTTTCGGGAATCTCACTCATTGTATCGCCTCATCCAACGGTAGGGTAGAGGATTCTTGAATATTCGCAAAGAATCTACTCTGATTCTTGAGCAATTTCAGAAGTTAGGACTTTACTTTCTAATTCTGCCCATGCATTGCCGACCTCATTTTCGCGTTCGGCTTGTGATAACTCATCATGGATTCTAGCTTTCATATTTTGTTCTGTCTCATTTGGGAAGTATTTCGCAAGTCCTGAAGTTTCATAATTTACCAATCTAGATAGTACCAAGAACGCAATTCCACCAATCAGGAAAAGGTGACCGATTCCGAGTTCATCAAGGGCCATTCGTTGTTCACTAATGGCAAAACCACAGACTAGAATTAGCCCTAAACCGGTGCCAAGTAGCACACGGTTTGCTGCTTTGCTTGGCTCGTCCATGAACTAGCCAGTATGGCATGAGTGATGAATTAAACGGGACTAGTATGTCTCTCTCATCAATTTGTGAATCTTATATGGTAACAGGGCTCTATTTACCGGGGTGACCTCAAGGATTCGACCATCATCTCTGCGTCGTATGTCTTGTAACAGGGGATGTCGGCTTTTCTTGTGTAGGGTTAGCAAGGTTGGTTTGTCCATTTCTAGTGCGCCTCTGACACAATTGACAAATGCTTCACTTTCGACGGTAAATTTACCAATTTCATCGATTACTAAAACCTCACTTTCTTCTTTGGCATATTCAATTGCTGGAATTGCCACTCTTTCCAAGGCTTCTAGATCTAATCCATAACCAAGAACCCTTAGCCTGGAGTCAAATTCTTTGTGAGCAATTACGCCTTCTTCTCCAGTAATGATATCAATTACTTTGTAACCTAAGCGTTCACCGTTTTCAATAATCGGCTCAGTCCTTAATCCAGCAATAATTGGTTTTCCAGAATGGTTTCCACGTAGGCTGATTTCCCGGTTTCTCTCTTCGCTAAGCATACCTAGAACTTTTTCCATTACGGCAGATTTTCCACTGCGTGGAAGACCTGTGATACCTATTTTTGGATGTAGTCCCATTGTATTCCCTCAGCGCTAGCGCCTATACCACTGACTTATCAGTAATAAACAGTCGTGTTTCCCAAGAAGCGTATCTTATTTTTACTATGGAGTAAAAAAATTCCGGTTTATGCCGCAAGAGAGTATTAAAAGTCTAGAAAGCGGAAATTATTGAAAATAAATTAATCAAAAATAGTAGATGATTTGTTAAAACATTCCCAATATTCACTAACCCACTCGTACAATTGTGACAGTTTAGTTTTTTCAACACCAGCTAATTTAGCAATTTTTGCGATTACTCTAATTTCTTTTTTATCGTACTCACCATCACAAGCTGATACCATTATCGCATCTCTTAGGGCTAATTGCTTGCCTCTTTTTGACAACATTTCCATTGACTTTTCTAATTCTACAGGGTGTGATAGAGTATTTCTAACATCAACACGCATCTCTGGATGGAGCATTGATTTCCCCATAATTGACTCTATCATGATCAGTTCTTCCAATACCAGTTCCCCATCAACAGAAGCGACTGCAACCATCAACTGAGCATGAGATAAACGCTCTTCAATGGTCAACTCATTAACCAGATCAGAAAACACTAAGCGTCACTCCGATAACTCATTCAAAATATCGTATCCAGATTGCATCCAATTGTATCCTTCAACAGTCCATTTCAACAATTTATCGAGTGATTCTTCCGGTAGCCCCAGATGAGCAATTATCTCTAGAAGAACTGCTTTTTCATCATCATCAACGTTACCATCTGCAGCAGCCATTAAGATAGAATCTCTAAGTGCTAAACGGCCAGCCTCATCAGTTAATCCTGCTAAACATTCTTTTAATGAAGGAGGTGATTTCAATGCGTGACGAATTGATTCTCTTTGTTTTGGGGACAATAGTGCAGTGCCGAGTCGTTGCTCAAACATTGCCATTTCATCGACAGTTAATTCATTATCAACTCTCGTCATGAAAGCTAGTAATCTTGCGTAGGAAAATCGCTCTTCTCTTGACAACTTGTGTATCGTGTCTGGCAGCATAGCCTGTCGTATCGTTCATCAGCCATGAACTTCACGGACAATTTAAACAGAAATGTATGATTTTTCAACAAGGTCATTAGTTTCCGTTAATTATCAGTATAGCCAAAGACAAACCATCGCATAGACGCCCAGGTAAACAACCCCCAAATCGCCATATTCAATACGAATATCGTTCTAATTTCCCAATCAAACATAGAATATATCGCATTGTATGAGATGGTTGAAAGAACTCCACCTATTGCATATACAGTATATGCTCCAAGCATTGTGTTTTTGACATTCTTACGTTTATCAAAAGTGAAGTATCGGTGGGTAAAATGTGCGATAGTACAAGACATTATCCAAGCAATAGTCCAAATTCCAGTCTCTGAAAAAAGGTCTAGTGCAGGGCTTATTCGAAGCACCTCCCAGAAAATCCAAAACAGTAGAGTATTAACTCCACCTGCTGCAGCAAATCTCCGTATTGTCCCTCTAGGGGCAATAGATGAAAGTTGAGGTTTTTCCATCATTTCACCCGTTATTTTCAATCATCATTAGTAATAACATCACTTGGTTTACCGGTTAATATTGCACGAAGTTTTTCGTTGTCATTTTGAATAGCGGTAAGCAATTCATAGTTGCAAGATAATGATTCTGCTAATACTGCTAAGGCTTGCGAGTCCTTCGGTAGACACTTCCCGCCAAAACCACGACTTAATCCAAAGATAGGATCTAAATGTGACTCGCCAATAGGTTGGTCTTGTTTGGTAGTAATGATGTCCTTTATTTTGTACCAATCTTCGCCAAGTGCTTGACAAATGTCATACATTTGATTAGCAAAAATTACCTTGGTTGCATAGAATGTATTTTTAGTATATTTGACCAATTCAGCTTGTGTCGGAGTTACCTGAAATAAATTTTCAGAACGCAACACTCCTGCATCCTTATGTTGTTTGAAAACAGTTTGCGCAACGTCTTCGTGGTGAGTGCCACAGACTAATATGTCTTGATTAGCGAAGTCTTCTAATCTACGTCTTTCGACCAAAAATTCTGGAGAATAGGCAATTTTTAGATGGCCATATTTGTCATGAAATTGCTGGGTTGTACCTGGAATTACCGTACTCTTGATAACTGCTGTGAAGCCATTAGGTAAGGAGTCAAGTATTTCTTCAACAATCCTAGTATCGCACCCACCGTGTACTGGATGAGGTGGTGTTGGAACTGCGATATAGGCAAAATCAACATTATCGATAACATGCTGGAGTGTTGTGCCTCTAGCCGGGTCATGAACAAATAATTCATGTGCATCTTTGAAGCAATGTTCGATTGCCCCACCAACCATTCCAGCACCAATAATTCCAATTTTCACTAGTCCCACTCACCTGTAGTTTGTAATATTCTATCGATTAATTTCTGTAAGGATTTGGATTTAATTTTCCATCTCTAGCCATTATAGAAGCGTCTAGTAATGAGTCAGGAGTTCCACAGTCAACCCATGTTTCTTTACCAATATTGAGCAACTGAGCGGAATTATTTTCCACATACTTACGATTGACATCAGTAATTGATAATTTTTCACCCATCTCTTTCTCACACTGATCCATTAAATCCCAAAATTGTTCGTCATAAAGGTATATTCCACCAATAGCAATATTTGAGGGTGGTAATTCCGGTTTTTCAACAATGTCGATAATGTTGCCGTGTTCATCAAAATCAGCAACTCCAAAAGCGTTCGGATTTTCTTCTTCTCTTGATAATAATATGCACCCAGGATTTGTCTCTGCCTGTCTGAATGATTCTACATACTCTGATAGTTCAATAGTAGTAATATTGTCTGAAAAATAAATTAACAAACGACAGTCTTCATTATGTGGCCTTGCTAAATTGAGCGCGTTAGCGACCCCTTCGGGAGTTTCTTCCAAGACATAATGAATTTGTTCCCCCTCTAATCCAGAACCAACATGTTTGGCAATTTGGCCAATAAATTGGTTTGATATTATGGTGATATTCTTGATTCCAGCCCGTCTAATTGTACCAAGAGCATAATCAATTACCGGGCGTTCATACAATGGAAGGAGGGTTTTTTGAGAGATTCTAGTGAACGGATACAGGCGACTTCCGTGGCCCCCTGCCACCAATATTGCCTTGACCTTCATATTGTCAACTAACTAGGAGTCATATATTTGACTTCCTTAATCTTCTTTATACAAATCATTAACTGCACCATCTTTACTATTTTTGTCAAACCATCCTGCTTTTATCAACTCACCGAGATTTTTAACTCCAGCTTCGATAAGATCAGGGTCTGTTTTCTCTGAGTCTGTCCATTGTTTTGCCGCATCTTTGGCATATTGTTTATCTGCCATACCTACCATTACTTCAGTTTCGGTAATGATAGACTCAATACCGTCATATTGGTTATTTTCAAAAGCATCAATTCTAGACTTAGCAGTAGAAAAGTTACTAATTTTGTCACCAAAGGCAGGTCCTTTCTCATCACCACCCCTATTTCTTAGGTGTTGTTTATTTGAATAATTTGACGGTTTATTAATAATGTCAGATGGATTATTTGTCTCATCACTAGAATCACCTAAACCAGCCGATAGCAACTCGCTGGTCAATAATTCAATCTCTCTTCTAAATATTCTAGATAATAACTTGTTAGTTTGGATTATCACTAATGCAATGGTAAGGATTGATAAAAATATAACATAATCTGGAATGTCAGTGCCAAAAATAATCAGAATTATGCTTGAATGAAGTGCACATATTAACACTGGAACAATAGTTCTAAACCGATTCAATCTAATTCTTAGATGATTTATTTCTTGATTATACTGCATCTTATCTTCCTTATTCGAGAATTTTATTTAATTTATTCAACAACTCAGGGTTTTCAAGTTCGGTTTCATTCCACCTTAGCGATTTTATTGCGGTAATCTTTCGCACAGTAATTGAATTAGTCATTCTCTCATGAGCAAACTGACCAAGTAAACTGAACACTAGTATGCAAGCTAAACCAAAGTACCACGACGTGAGGTAAGTAACTACAATTGCAATTACGACTGATTGAATTATAACGGCAATTACCCTGACCTTCAGCTTCTTCTCAGACCTTAATGCATCGATTAGTAATTGAGCAGCCGCTTTTTTTGCTAGGGCCATGACAAGGCCTCTCATCTTATTGTGATAAAGCAATCATTGTCTATTTCAATAATTGAGCCAGTCATAAGAGAATGTTCTATTGCTTCATCAATTTCTTCATAAGAAACACCAGTTTTATCAAGTTCTGTAACGATTAACTCAAGCGATGCGGCTTCTTTTCCTCTGGCTAATTCACCCTCGATAATCATCAATAAGTTTTGGCAAGCCACAGCCAGTAATGGGTCGTCCCCTTGGTCATCTGGTAACAGGTTCAAGAATGCATTAACAGGATGTGTTTCAGAATATTGTTCATCATGATCTATCGCTCTTGAGCCAAGGCCCACAATGGACTTATCAATATCTATACTAAAGCAATCAAACAGATTTGTCTGGTTTTTATCAGCGAATCTTAAGTTATCATTTTTCAACCGTTCTTTAATGTCCGTTATGCGCTTCAATCTTTGTTCAGCCGTTTTTAATTCAACTTCTAATTCACTTGAAATAATGTCTAAACTTGCGCTTGCTTGTTGCTTGAGCCAAGCTTCGAGTTGCCAGTGAGGGTCAATTCCCATCATGACTTCGCAGAGTCTCTGAATCTCTGCTGGCATTGAGCCAAGATGCAACGGGTCGTCTCGCATATCCGATTGTTAGATTTGACAGCCTATGAAGAATATCATTAAACAAAAAGGCAAACCTCGGTAATTTTGATAAAATCACAGTTAAGAATTAGTTGTTCTATTCCGCCATTCTTCCTCAAATTGAGCCCATAACTCTTGTTCCACCTGTTGTCGAATTTGAACTTCTAATTGAGGAGTTAATTGCTCAATTAATGCTTCCTGGATTTCTAATGCCATGGTATTAATAACCCGATTTTCAGTCTCAATTACGATTGCTTCCCGCTCTTTGTCACCTAATTCATTTGATGCAGTTAGCTTTCGATTTGTTCTATCAACCTCAGCAGCAACGAGTCTTTTTATCTCAATAATCAGCTTATCAATAACGGCTAATTCCCAACTATCTGTTGGGCTTGGGACATTCATTCTTGCTGCAAGGTTCCTAAGATTTTGCACAATTCTTGCTCTTACCGGATTGCCAACTTCAAAATCATGGGCGCCAGAGATAAACCCAATCAAACAATCCAGCCATTCGTCATGGCTAATATCAGCACCACATCCGGGACAGTTACTAATTTCCTTAGATTCCGCGTTATTACTTTCCACCGAATCTATTTTTTCTCTTCCCTTGCGTCTCATCGGTTTTGGAGTGTCATCAATATCAAAGGATATACTGGTGCCAAAAGTGCCTTTTTTCGGGTTTACTCCAGTTTCATTAACCATTTCTTTCAAGGTTAGTTTAATATGTCAAGATAAAACAATTATGCCGACAAAAACCTCAAAACCCAGTTTATGTCTCCTAAAACTAAACACTACGATAGTTCCCAGCAATAATGTTAACACTTGCTTGGAGATTTTTGTTATTATTGAATTCAATTTCTATAACGGGTAAATCATTAGTTTCAATTAAATTTAGCATACTTTTAGCAACTCTAGAAATCTCATCAACAATGGTAATCGATGCCATTTTTGCCGATCTGGATAATGGATTAAGGTCTACAACAATAACGGTTTTACCCATAGCAACTAATGCCTCACAACGGTCTCCATCTTCAAGTGGCACTAAGATAACATCGCTAGAGTAAATACCTTCATCACAACATTTTGCTCTAGGCCCTTTGAGCCCTGGAATCTTCGTATCGGGATTTTTACCAAGGATATTAACGTTAATATCGTGTTCCTGTTTTATCTCATCTAAGTATCCAAATAAGGCATTAATACGCTGCTCTGTACGATAAAAAATGTTAACCTCAATAGGACATTGCAAGTATTCAGCAATTTTCATCAACTCATATCCTGCTAATGCCGTAGTATTGCCATTTAGCGAGATTACTGGATTTTTCCCGGCCATTAAATGTGCCAAGGCATTTTTGGTGGCTTCCAAAGCATTTGGCGAGGTCTTTTCTCCGATTAAGTAGTCATAAGCCTCCCCGCGCCCATGGGCGATTAATGCACTATCAGCAAGCATACCTTGTTTTGCTGCCTGTTCAAGCCTATGTCTACTCAATAATGATTGATATCTAGGATGACTTGGATCAGCAGAGAAACTAGACATTTAATCACCAAAAATCATTGACATATCCAACGGTTTTACTCCACGGTTAATCGCACTAGTCGATAAAACATCGATGCCGCATTCAAACCACTGTTCCAACTTTTCATGAGTAATGTTGCCACTAGCTTCCAAATAAACGGCGTCTCTAAGCCCCATATCTTCTAATTGACTAACTACTTGTTTAGATTTTTCAGGTCCAAAATTATCTAACATAATTACCGCTTTATGCCCGGATTCTCCATGAGTATTTTGCCATATAGCGGCGGCAGTAATTGCTTCTTTTTCTGTCCGAACTTCAATTTCCAAAAAAGAATTTAATTGTTCTAAGTCTAATTCTTGAATAAATTTAGCAATTCTCTCATTATTATCGTTCGAAGTTTCATCCATTGAAGCCAAATCATTTTCTTTAATCATTATAGCATCTTCTCGATTAAGTCGATGAGTTAAGCCGCCCCCAAGGTGAACAGCCCATTTATCCAGTAGCCCCCAAGTCGTCTTGCGAGTACAAGCAATCTGCTTGACTGCAATGGTTGACCATTTTTTAGTCTCAGTGGCAATCCCCGATAACTGGCCTAGGATGTTTAGCATACTTCGCTCTATCTTTAGTATACTTTCTTGATCTCCATTAACCGTTGCAATATCATCGCCTATCGACACTTTTTTGCCATCAGTGGCATGCCAATTAATGTTAATGGAAGGAGCCCAAATCTGAATTAGATGGTCAACCATTGCAGTTCCTGCCACCAAACCATCATCTTTAGCGATAATAGTCGCAGTTGCCTTTTCACCCATCCCAAATAGCGGGCTATCAATACAATCATCAGCTAAAATCGTGGTAATCCAACGGTCCATGCTAGAGAGCAACAATCTGCTGACTCCTTCATCCGCAGTCCATAGTAAATGACCCCGGTCATGGGGTAATATGCTAGTCTCCGCCATGATTAATCCAATGGGCTCATGATATAGAATTGCACCCCTCGATTAAATTAGCAATATAATCATAGAAACATAACACAATTCAAATCCATAGTTTACTTGGCATGAGCATGGACACAGAGGCGCAATCCCATATTGGGGGGCACATTACTCTGTTCTTCACAGTTGAAAAAGAGGGGCGTCTATTACGCAATCAAGGTAGCAGGGGAGTTGGACTGAATATCGACCACGGAGTTATTGCAAGGGTCACACAACTATCCAGTGACGGCCTAATCTCAGATTCAACAATTACCATAACCGACCATCAAGGTGACCTGTTAGTCGACTCTGAACAACAGTATCGCCAATTAATCGATGAGTTGGTATATGCAAGACTACTGCCTGGAAATTATATTTTTGATATTAAAATTACTCTGCAATTGCCAACAAGTCAAGGAATGGGGATGTCTGCAGCAGGATTAATTGCTCTTGCTACTGCTTTTAGAGAATTAACTGGCGGGGGCACTCTTGACCAATATTACCGGATATGTCATCGAATAGAGAGATTGCGTGGCTCGGGCCTTGGTGATGTTTTGGGGATTTATGCCGGCGGTGTAGAAATGCGCTTGCAACCAGGTGCACCAGGTGCTTCGGGTCGAAGTCTAGGTTTCCCGTGCCGTCAGCCGGTAATCGTGGTTTGGCAACCAGAAGAAACAAGACATACTTCGAGTTATATCGATAATCCTGATTGGCAGTTAAAAATTACTCAAGCAGGCCATAGAGCCCTTAACAAACTCAAAACAGGACCTTGGAATCATTCTCGTTGGTCTGATATTTTAATACAATCAAATATTTTTTCTAGGGAATCAGAATTACTTGATGAGGTTGAAAGAAAGCAGTTGCTAAACTTAGTACGCAAGGTCGTCAAAGATTTAGATTTACAAACTCATCTCAGTATTAGGCTATGTATGTTAGGAGTTTCTGTGGTCATATTGCCCAGAAAATTAAGTCGACAGATAACTAAACAAGAGCTTGATGAGTTAAACAATAATTTACTTCAACTAAGCTTAGGATCAATAATAACCAGTATCTCATCCTAGTTTGATCCTAGTTTGGATAAATCCAGCACTCCAGCATCAAGCATAGTGCAGCCAGGAATATACAAATTTTCACTAAAACCGTGACGGTATACCACGGCACCACTTCCCCATTCTTCGATATAGCGGTTCATTTGCTTGGACATTTTCTTGCGTTGAAATGCCACATCTGCCCCATAGAAGTGTTTAGCATCAATCCAAGCAATTGGGTTTCCATTAATCTCAACATGGTCTAGAAATAGTATATCTGGAGTATTTATTGGCCTGCCATGTTCAAGTTTTTGTTCAGATACCATTTCAGGTTGTCGTCTAAGTGTTACTCCTTTTGATTCAAACCAGTCTGATAGGATTTCTTCAAACAAATCCGCTCTAGTATGAGTTTCAGATTGATCAACATTTGATACCCGATCAGCAGCTTCTGCCATCTCAAATTCGTTCCTCTCTCTTTCTTTCATCTTACTAGGGTCTCTTAGGCATTCCTTGATTCGTGATTTAGACCAACGCTTTTCAGCTAATACGATTCTGAATATATTCATTGGAGGAAAATCAAAACGCTTAGACAAATCGACAACAGAGACTCCTTCAGAGTATAGTCTGTTTAGTGCTTTTGCACGAGATTTTAACCTGCCGTGACCATAAACAGTCTTCTGTTGTAATAGGGCAGATCTGAGTGATAATGCTTGATCTAGAGTCATTTTCTTTTTGTCGACAAATTCAGCAATCTCTTGAACTCGGTCATCTTCAAGCCAACCGAATTCACCCTTACGTAGCACAAATTTTGACAACGATTCTTCATCTTTTAAGGGAACAGGGCTATTTTTCCAGTCAAATGAAAATTTCTTTACTTCCGCCATTTCTTCGGGAATACCCAGCGGTTTTTCAGCTAAATCAAACCGCTGATTGGCTTTTTTTTGTGCAGCATCAACAAATTCCGCACTTCGTTCAATCAAAACAGCTTTCCTTGTAGTTCCGTATCGCTTGTTATTTTGCCGATTGCGTGACCGAGAATTTTCGGGTTGTTTTCTCGAGGTCACATATTCCTCTCAAAGCCGACAATCTTTGAACTATCGCATTGTCATAGGGTCATATCTATTCATTTTCAGAAACTTGTTGGTACTCAATAATCCCGTGGCTAGATAAATCCTCAAACAACTGGGAAACAATAGCTTTGGCAAAGCGCTTACCAAATCGTAGCAGGCGGCCCAATTTTGAAATGTCCCACCAAGCAGAGATTTCAACCCCACCATTTTCGGTTTCTAATACAGTAATTTCGATTATCAAACGTCGTATTGCTAGGGCTGAGGTCCGACCATTGATTTTTTGACCAATCCAGGTTAAGCGAAGTTCAGCAAAGCACGGCTCTTCTGAAGATTTAATTTGTGAAACCTGCCACAAATCCTCAACCAACTGTTGCGCTATAATACGGTGGAGGTCGAAACGCTGATTTTCTTGTAACAGGCCCTGCTGCTCTGATAAAATTCTGTTGGCAAATTTGTTCCACAAAGGCCAACAATTCAAATTTAACAAATTAAAACTAATATTACGCGACTCGTTAATCATTAGTTGTTTCCTTAGAATCAAGTCAGGATGAGACATAACACTTACCTCAAGCAAAAATAATGCCTGGGCTTAGTGGTAAAGCAGATTTTTCCCGCCCATCAGCAAGGTCATAATCTTCTGTCTTGATGACGTTGATTTCTTCTAGTCCTAACTCTTTAGCCAAGAATTCTGCTCTTGTACTCAGTACCTCTATTTCATCGATATTCTGTAGAATTAATTCTTTCGCTTTATCATCCCACTTGAATACTTGAGACAACATTCTCTTGTTCCAATATTGCAAGATTTCACCCATGTTATGCTCATTAACAAAACTCATCTGTTTAATTTCTTGAATGAAGTTTCTGACATTGCCACCATCTGCAATGAAATTTATTGCATTTACCGATAACTTCTGTTTCCAATCAGGGGCGGTCACCAAAGTCAAAACCTTGGCAGCTCCATCAAGATGCCGTTCAGCAATTGATTTTACTTTACGCACATTCTCAAGGACTCCTCTCATGATGAACTCCTTGTCAAGGTTGAGTTGCTCATCTGATTCTAGATTTTGGACACTTGGCATTTCAGACGCAGAAACCAATTGACTAAATTCTAGGCATTTGCCCCATTCTTCCGCTAAATGCGGAGTCGAAACTGAAATTAAATAAGTCCAACATTCCATCAGGCTTTTTCCCACCTCGACATTATCACCGCCGCGGCGAATATACCAATTGACATCTTTAATCAACTCGTAATGAGAAATTTCAACGGCCCTACGTAAATCGTAAGTTTTCATTGCTTGATTAAATTCACTCACTCTTTGCTTTAATCTAGCAGTCAACCAATCATCTATTGCAGAGTTATTATTACCCCAATTTAATATCGTTTCAGGAATGGATTGTAATTGCAACATTACTCTATGATTTGCTTCCAATGCTGTGTCTGACCAATCCATGCCCGCGGTAGGATTGGCTGCAAATAGAATAAACAGTCTCACTGTATCTGCCCCAAATTGTTCAATCATATCTTCGGGAGACACGGTATTTCCGAGTGATTTGCTCATTTTAGCAGATCTCATCGATAAGGCATCACCACACTGTGGGCAAGGCATACCAACGTGGTCGACGCTGAGGGTGATTGCGCAAGATTCACACCATGGTGCTGCTTTGTTTACCATGCCTTGGCACAGTAGTTCATTGAATGGTTCATCTACTGAGTGAAGTCCCAAATCTCTGAGAGCCTTTGTCCAAAACCGTGCATAGATTAGGTGCATCTGTGCATGTTCAATACCACCACAGTAAAAGTCAACATTCATCCAATCGTTTGCTGCTTCTTTAGAAAAACATTCATCGTTATTTGTTGCGTCCGTATATCTTAAGAAATACCATGAGGAATCGACAAAGGTATCCATAGTATCGGTTTCCCTGCGCGCATCTTTGCCACATTTAGGACACTTCACCTGCATAAATTCCTCTGATGTCTCAAGAGGATTGCCTTTACCAAATACAATGTCTCGTGGTAGCTCAACCGGCAAATCTTCCTCAGGTACGGGAACTGCACCACACTCATCACAGTGAATTATTGGTATTGGAGTACCCCAATATCTCTGTCTTGAGATTAACCAAGGGCGAATTTTCCAATTTAGTTTTCTTTCTCCTTTACCATGCTTGACTAATTCATCAATAACTGCGGTAATAGCAGACTTGCCATGTAAACCGTCAAACTTCGTCGAGCCAGTATTTACCATCCAGCCATATTCAGTTTCCGCTTTTGTTAACTCGGCTGAAGCGTCGCCCCCTTCAGTCATCACAAGAGCACGGCGAATGGGGATGGAGAATTTTTGTGCGAAATCGAAATCTCTCTCATCGTGTGCTGGAACAGCCATTACTGCACCTGTTCCATAAGATGCGATAACAAAGTTTCCACTCCAAATTGGAATTTTTTCGCCAGTTAATGGATGGATTGCATACTTACCAAGAGGTACGCCGTTCTTTTTGTTCATGTTTTTGATTCTGTCAAATTCAGTCATCACCGATACTTCATCATGTAAAGCCCGCCAATCCGTCTCAAATTCAGTTTCTGAGACTAATTGTTCGGCTAGCGGATGTTCAGGTGCTAGAGTGATAAAAGTAACCCCGTACAAGGTATCTGGCCTGGTGGTAAACACGGTAATGG
>JAQXFJ010000230.1 GCA_029250385.1 Candidatus Poseidoniaceae archaeon
AAACAGTAAAAGGTGGAGAAAGGTTTGATCTTGTTAGTAGTTTCACATCCACACAAACTGCACCACTTTGGCAATCTTATACCTATAAATTGGAGGCTAAATCGTCAATTACAACTTCATTTGGTACTGCTGATTTATTGGAGACTGATGATCTATCATTCACCCATTCTAGGTATCCATGGGGGGAAGTAATCAAGGTTGAAGGAACCTCTATGAGTCTTGATGAAGAATTCTCATTCTACATCCAACCAAGTAAAGGCTTAATCTCTACACCAATGCCACTAACCATCATTACATTAATCATAATTTCTTTCGGTCTAATACTCTCTCTGTCAATGACCAAAAATAAGCATCGTAGATTCCTAATGCTAGAATTGGTATTGCTGCCAATTGTTGCCCTAATTTACTTCTTTTCATACCCAGAATTATTCGTTATTGGGTCTTCAGCAGTTACTTCTGGTCTATGGTTACTTACTGCGTTAGTAAGTCCAAGACGTTTGCAATTAAATGCTGTTGAACAGAAGCCAGAGGTCAGAGTCGATGTACCGGTTGTTGGATGTCCTGCCTGTGATACTAAAATACCTGTGACAAGTGACGAGAGGCCACTAAAAATCGCCTGTAGTGGGTGTGGAAAAACCATAAAAATAGTTGGTTGATTATAGTTTTAGACTTTTCAACGATTTGACTAGTGATTTACTTTCTAAATAATCAGCAGGTGAAAAGTAGCCGCTAAATTCTCCGTTTTCGTCAACTGAAACGACAGCTTGTGGTGTTCTTTGTTTGATTTGCTTTAGCACTTCAGATAGATTTTGGTTATGTTTTATCTCCATGAAATCCATTTCCATATGCTCGCTGCATTTGGCATTACTAGGTTCTACACCCTTGACAATTGCAGTAAGAATCTGCTTGTTACCAATGACTCCTTTTACTCTTGAATCATCATCCAGAATTACCAATATACCACCTGGGACAGTAAGTAGACGTTTGGCGGCTTCTTGCAGGCTGTCTTCAAGACCTGCGGTTATATGTTCATCATTCAAGTCTAAATCTGCAACGGTCTTGTCACTGCTAGGCATAGTTAGCCTGTACCGCTACTGCATTTTGATAGTTTCTAGTCATGAGTGAATATAATTGTATTATTTTCACCAATCACACCGTAGCCAATTCTTTCAATTTGCACAATATCTCCTTTGATTAAATTATGATGTTCAAGAACACCTTCAATTTTGGAAATTTGACCATTACTAACCGTTTGGAGAGTAGCCTTGCTGGATGTATCCACAGAAGCCCAATGGATAATCTTGCGTGTATCACTTCTTTCTTGCGAGACAAACTCGGCAGATTTTTCAGAAATATCAAAGTCAGCGAATTCCTTTAATCTTAATTTTTCCTCGCCAAAGTCAGTTGATTCAATTAGCACTTGCTGAGAATTCAATTGAATTTTTCGACTTCCCATCGCAGGGAAATTTGGATGCGTGGGGATTTCAACAATACTCTGTTGGTTGCCCGATAACTCAAGTGAAATTGGGTCTCTGATGAATGATATTCTCGGTGCATCATCATCGATAATTTTGGTATTGTGTGAATAAAGTGAACTTAACGGTACGGAAATATCTTTTTGAGTCACTCCTAATTCAACCCAGAAATTACGTAAAGATTCTGCTTGAATACCAGTGCCACTAAGACCTGCAATCGTGGGTAGTCGTGGATCAGACCACCCTGTAAATTTCCCCGATTCGATGTCTTTGCGCATTTGTGATGTAGAGAATCCACCCCATTCATGAACTTTTACTCTTCCCCAGTACATTGTTTCAGGGTATTCCCATCCAAAGTGCTCGTAGAGTAATGTCTGTTTACGTGTTGAATCCATCAGGTCTTTGCCACGGATAATATGGGTTACTCCTTGCAAATGGTCTTCAACAGCGCTTTGGAAATCTAACAGCGGCCATACACGGTACTTTGAACCTATTTCCTTTCTCGGATGAGGATTTTTTATAGTGTCTTGAATTCGTAATGCCGGCCAATCTCTGAGAGCTGGATTTTTTAGTTCCATGTCAGTTTTTACTCGCACCACAGCGTCCCCGGG
>JAQXFJ010000309.1 GCA_029250385.1 Candidatus Poseidoniaceae archaeon
AGTAACAGCAACCAACATAGACTCAGTTGATGGAGTCAATTCACTTTTAGCACTAGTTATTTCTGTTTGGGGTTTGGTTTTCCTAGCCTTTGCGTTATCTTTTGATTGTTGTGATTTGCGCTTTAATTCAGCTAATCTTTCTTCCCTAGATGGTTTTTGAGTTTTTGGAACTAAATCTTCTTCAGAGCTTTGTGTTATGATAGGAATTATCTCTTGTTCGATTTTATCTTCAGACTTTGTTGATGGTACAGGCTCAGGCTGTAAAATCACATCTTCCTTAACCTTCTCTAGCTCTACTGGCTTGACCACTATTTCAGTAACAACTGGCTCAGCAGTCGCTTTTGTTTCTTCTACGCCTAATTTTTGTTGGGCTTTTTTCCTTAATTCCTCTAAAGATTTGTTAGAGGTGTTATCATTAGCGGCTGGACTTGCAGCACCAGCAACATTTTGAGCATCCTGTCTTCTTTTCTCTTTTGCCCGTTCTGCCTGGCGCCGGTTCCTCTCAGCAACTGCATTTGGTGCAAATGGGTTAAACGGGACATCCTTTCTACGCCTGTTACGACCATTCATTGAATTTCCCTCATAATGGCCTCACAATAAGCCTCTTAAAACCATTGGCTACGACTATGCCCAAATAATTGGCGTCTGGTCAGTGCGAAGATATTGATCAATGGCACTTGCTTCAAACTCCGTAATCCTTCCAGCGCCTAGTTCTAGCCATCCTAACATAGCGATCATCGTACCATTATCGATGCAGTACATTTTAGGTGGCGCATAAGAAAATGATTCTCTCTCAATACACATTAATTTACACATTGTTCGTAATCTATCATTGCAAGCAACACCACCACCAAGTAACAATTCAGACTTACCAGTATGGGCTAGCGCTCTTTCCGCTACTTCTACGCAAGCTGAAAATACATGTTCTTGGAGACTCCAGCATACCGCTTCTAATGGTTTACCATTTGCTACTAGGCGTAATGCGGCTGTGAGAACTCCTGAGAATGCTAAATCCATGCCACGCACAGCATATGGTAATTCTAAACCATCCATGTTGCATTCAGGATTTTCTGCTAGCCAATTCGCAGCTAGTTTTTCTATCACCGGACCACCTGGGAATGGTATCCCTTGAGCACGAGCAAACTTGTCTAGCATGTTACCTATTCCGATATCGAGTGTTTCACCTAACACTCTGTATTTCCCTTCTAATCTAGCAATGACTTGGGTATTACCCCCCGATACATAAAGCAAGACTGGATCTTCACAACCACATTGTTGACGTCCAATTTCAATATGAGCAACACAATGATTTACACCAATTAATGGAGTATTCAACTTAGCCGACAAACCCCTAGCAATAGCAGCACCAATGCGAAGACATGGACCTAAACCAGGTCCTTGAGAATATGAGACAGCGGAAATATCGTCGGCTGATAACTGATTGTTATCTAGGAGATTTTTAAGCAATTCAGCGGCACAGTCTTTGTGATGATCTGCGGCTTCTCTTGGGTGGATTCCCCCTTTTTCAGGCCGAATTGTGGCTGATGAGGACGGGAATGGAATGCCATTTTCATCAACTAAGCCAAACGACAATGTGTGTGCGGTTGACTCTATTCCTAGTGTCCACATGCAATCTCCTCTGTTATGCCTACCAAGCCATTATTCTTGAACCCTCACCTACTGGGTTGTTTTATGAGGACCGTTCTAATCAATTGTGGACCAATTGTTCATGTGGATTCTAACGTTCCAATAACTGGCCAAGATATGCTAGATGATAAATGGACATATGCAAAGGGAAAGGCAATTGTTATAGAAGACTTACAAATAAAAGATATCGGCAATTCAAAAATGATTCTTGACGATTACCAATCTCATGATTCCCACGAAGTAAATATCATAGATGTAGATGGAAACGCGATAATACCAGGTTTAATTGATTCCCATACCCATATGGTTTGGGGTGGAGATCGCTCTCGTGAAGTAAGGTGGAAACAACAGGGTAACACATATTCTGACATAGCCAAGATGGGTGGTGGCATTGTTTCCACTGTTAACTCAACAAGATCACTAAGTGAAACAGATTTATTTGCTATCGC
>JAQXFJ010000353.1 GCA_029250385.1 Candidatus Poseidoniaceae archaeon
GCCAATTGGTAGATTGATTAGTCTAAATGTATACTCAAACTCATTTTGATAAGATGGCATCTTAATTGGAATCTCAAAACCACCACCAGTAAACGTATGTGTGGTGATTTCTTCGTCTACCGAATCGTAATCTTTCTCAGCGTCTCTAAACACTTCTTTTCGAGTGATTTCCATCGTCAATTCAACCTCAGGTCTAATGAAAACGTTCTCTAATATTCCAGAGGTGAACGAGTATTGTCCTTGGAAAAGAACGTTATCTCCTCCAGTAACTGAACCTATGAAATCATCTTGACCAATTTCGTGATAAAGATTTTCAGAAATAGGCATATCTAGATCTGTAAGAGTTGGAGAGATCATTTCTTTTCCATCTAAATTAGAACGGAAATCTAACCTCATATCGTTTTCATATACCCAAGTTTGACGGAATGAACTTTCAGAAAATACTGGAGAGTTGTCTAAATCTTTTATTTGGAAAGATGGGGTATACTCGCCAACTAATGGTAATCCCCAATCAAATGAAATGGGAACAGTAATTATGAAATTTGGTTCAAATGGGTCAAGAAGAGTATTGTCATCAATTGTCCTAATAGTCGCTCTTGACTCACCTTGTGAATTTTCTAAGATAGAAAACATGTCGCTGTTTGTCCAAGCAGTTTGATTTCTAGGATAATATGTTATTTTTGAATCGTAGTTTGTTTCTTGAGGTGCCAGCGTGAATTCTACAAAGTCCACGTCTCTCCATCCGTTTCCATCCTCTGCATCGATGATGATGTTGTATTCATTACCAGCAAACATAGTTTGATTCCAAACACCGACTCCTTCAGGAGGATTTGACGGAATATTTTCAACCATCCCTGTGCCAAAAGAATCTTCAATCTTAAGAGAGTTAATCGTCGGGTACTCAAGGTCCATACTGACATATGTCACATAGTCATTATCAAACCCGGGGCTGCCTCCATCTACTGAATTACCTGCTAAATCGTAACATTCTATCCATAAACTGACCTTACCTTTAAGACCAGAATTGGCAAAATCATTGTAAGTTCCTGAGAAAGTGGCATTTTGTGAGTCAACGCTTACAGTGGTGCCAATTTGAACATATTCTGAACTCTCCGGTAGGCCGTTCGAATTTGAGTCGTGGTCATACTGGACCCAAACATGCATAACGCCAGATTCAGGAGGAGTTGGAATGTCGCTAACTGTAAAGCGGAAGTCTTGGGATAACTTTGGAGTTGCCCAAGAATCGTCGAATACTTGTCGCCAGTTGTCGTCCGAATTTATGTCACCTTCGCCAGAGTTTCGTTTGTATAATTCAACAGACTTTAGGTTTGGATCTAATATGTCAATAGACAAATTAAATTGTATTCCACAATCAGAATCTGGAGAGTAGTCCAACGGCGGACAAAGCATGTCACCACCTTCGTAACCAACCATCCTAAACCTATATGTTTCAGATCCGGATGCAAATAACCCTAGATTCACGTTCCAATCAAAATATCCGTTTATTACGCCACTTCTGTTGGCAATCTCAGTCCATGTAATATTGGTAAATTCGCCATCGATTTCCAAACCTCGCTCTTCTACCACAAGATAGTATAATGTTGGATCTGGAGATGCTTCCACATCCTCAAATGAAATGTTACCCTCTAATCTTATGTCTTGGTTCGAATATGCTGCTGCTAAATCTTGTAACTCTCCTGCACTGTTAAACAGAGTAAAGTTATTGACTAGAACATCGTTTTCAACAGCATTGCTGGAAAGTGGTGAAAGGAGTTTACCGGACAACATTCCAACAATTCCATTATCAGCAACTGTTTCAGATAAAATCACTACACTAGACTCATCATCCCAGTTAGGATTTACAGTAAACTTCCAAGATACTTGTTTACCACCATTGGAACCTATTGAAGTGACTGAGGAAGACGGGTGAATGGAAATGTATTCATTATCGTCCCCTAACTCGTAAAATCCAGAAAGCACATTATATCCGAGGTATAAGGAGCCATAATCTCCTTTGAACTTGATCCTACAATCATCCAAATTAGCACCTGTTGAGGGATCTACTTCGTGAGTAGTAGTTATGCTGTAAATCTCACCAGTTGCGTATAATCCGTCATATGGAGCGTTCCATGTGAGCGTAGAATCATAGCCCTGTTGAGAAACAATAGAGAGATTTGAAAAACCAAGTTTGCCACCTTCAGCAGATTCTACGGTAACGGGGATATAAGTGCTGGATGATTGAGGTTGACTTGAACCCTGATTAGAGGTAGCCACATATTCTTTCAAGTAGTCTGAAAATCCTGAATTTATGGTGGCGTTATATTCGTAAACAATCCGTAATCTTTCTAATTCTACAGAACCGCCATTGTTGCTATCTGTCTGTGTGACCCTAAACCCTATTCTAACCCAATCAATACCACTGTCATCGGTTTTTATTGAAGGAGTCGTCGGGTCAGACAAAATTGCGTTTAGAAATAACTTAGATTTGTTTGGGACATTCATGGCGTCATATAGATTAAATTCTTCTTCATTGGGTGTCAGAGTTAACGGGATTTGGTCACCTCCTACTATCAAATCAAGGAAAAAACCTTCGGTGGTACTGTTGGTGTTGAATATCGAATTATCAGTTAACCTTACATCGAAGAATGATGTTTGGCTGTATTTGGGAAGCAAAAAGAAACCTCCCACCTCAATACCGGTGACTGAATCAATGGATATTTTAGAATTGATAACTTCTTGACTAATCCCGTTTATCTCACCATTGTAAAATTTAGTCTGATAACCAAATTTACCAAACCCGGGTTGGTCAAAAACCCACTCTGCTTCACTGTCATCAGTAAAATCCACAGCTAAATCTGAAAGATGATGTCCAAAGCTTAGTTCCAACCAAATATTGGTGATAATACAATCTGTTTGAAAGGGTATTTTGATGGAAAATTCGAATATCGGGGCTTCAAATTCATAATGAATATCTTCCTGCATCATAATTGATGACGGATTGAAAGGCGAGTATAGTTCAAATGAAGTGCCGCAGGATTTGAAACCTGATAACGTCAAGCCATAGATTGGTTTGGAAAACTCCCCTAAGGAGTTTTGTTGGATTAAGTCCGTACTATTAATGTAGTATTCATAACCGTTAACATTGATATATTCAATTTGACCTTCT
>JAQXFJ010000359.1 GCA_029250385.1 Candidatus Poseidoniaceae archaeon
GGTCTTGATCACAGTGCATCTGTGGCCTTTGTTACAGAATCATCTACTCTTGATGGAACTGCGGTAGCCGCAGATGCTTCTGCAGTTGTATCTGGTAACACTAGTCTGCATGATGGAACTGATTCTTCAGCGACTAATATTGCTAGTGGGCAGGATAAAGACGATGACACAAGTGAGTCAGAATCAAAGTCATCCAATACTGGATTAATTGTTGGTGGCACAATTGGCGTACTCGGGGTCGTAATTGGCGTTGCAGTAGTTATCATGCGTGGCAGAAATGGTGACAATAACAAAGACTTCGCTCAACAAATGTGGACTGAGCAACCTAATATGGCAATCCAAACGCTTGTTGCTGGAATGCCACAGATGGGTCAACCAATGGCTCAACAACCGGCATATCAACAGCCAGTTCAACCGGCATATCAACAACCAGTTGCTCAACAACCAATACAGACCGCTCAACCAGTGACTGCTCCTGCACCACCGGTTGCTACGGCACCAGCACCACCTGCACAACCAACCACAGTTGCAGATTATACTGGCTTGCCACCTGGTGGTCAATACGATCAATCAACTGGACAAACTATCTATGTTCAAACAGATGGTGTGCGTTGGCAAATGATGCCTGATGGTAGTTTTAATCGACTGTGATTTTAGGGTAAATCAGTTGTTTGCTGACAAAATTACATTAAACTTGGCAATCAATCGCTTGATATGATTGGCGTAGAAGACTTAGGCAGTGCGGCTGTTCAAGGGCTGGTACTCGGAATAATTGCGGCTTTTGTGTTTAATTTTGCCTCGAAAGTCATCAAAATTCTACTAGTTGTGCAATTTATTATTCTAAAATGGCTAGAGTCTAGACGGGTTGTAATTGTCGATTGGAGTAAGATTAGTTTTGGTCTAATTGATGAGACAGACCTTGTACAACAAGCTGATTCACTGCTTGCTTCGCTAATAGAAACAGGGTCATTTGGCACGGCTGCAATCATTGGCTTTATCGTGACGAAATCACTAATCAAATCATAGGCTTGTAGAATACCGCTGGGTAGTATTTACCCTATTTCCTCCCACCATTAAGGGGCATAGTCTAAATGAACACGCTATTTGGGATTGTCATGGTATCTGAGGAAAAAAGTGCTTCTGACGGTGGCTCTCCATTCAAGAAATGGTTCATGCGACAGTACTGGCGAGTTCAACAAAGCCAGACAATTATCTCAATGGCGTTTTGGGTAACTACCTTGACTTTGCTTATTTGGCCTTATTTGAGTTGGAGATTTGAAAATGATTCAACCATTGCTGGGGTTTCAACAACATATCTAGGGCTTTTTGCTATTGGGTCTAGTGTTATTGTGCTGGTATTACTGATTGGGGTAATTTACGATGTAACCTTTGGTTTATGGCGTGAACATATGACGATAATTGCTGAGAGGAACCCATTTTCAACCTACCAAATGACACCTAGTTTTTCGGTTCTGTTGATGCAGACTAACATCTTACTGCGTAAAATTGCTGCAGATGATGAAGAAGCAATGCGCCATTGTGACTTTATTGACCGCTGGCTAAAATGGAATATTGACACAGAAATTTTTGCTAGAACAATGTCGGGCTGGGAGCAGATTGTTGAAGATGAAGATCCATATCTACCATATCTCAACGATGAGCAAAGAGCAAAATTAAAATCAAGAGTACAAGACTTGAAGAATCTTTGAACTGCTTACCAGATATTCTAATCTTAACGGTCAAGCATCTCGCTGTCCAACCGCACGGACCTGAAACCAGGTGCGACTAAATCGGCCATATATGCGACATGCCAACTCAAACAACCATCGTCCCCCGATACGGCGGTATAATTTGGC
>JAQXFJ010000012.1 GCA_029250385.1 Candidatus Poseidoniaceae archaeon
CTAAGTTTTACTCAAACTTTAGTGCTTTTCAGTCAAGCGTTTTTTGTGTGGCGCCGATTATGGGGCTCGAACCCATGACCTTGGGATTAACAGTCCCACGCTCCACCAGCTAAGCTAAATCGGCATCGTGAGCGAATAACATCTCCTTTATGAGCAATTCGGCCGTGGTGTGATTATCTGATAATCTCAATCAAGCGGGGTTTTGGCTTGTTTGGCTTAGATGAAATAGTAATGCAATCAGCTAGAGATTGCTGTTCTTGTGCCGTAAGGTCAACATTATGATGGAATTTTATCCAGGTTTCGCCCTGATTGATTGCTTGACCTCGCTCAACTATGATTTCAAAACCGATTTCTGGAATGATGGTGTCTTCCATAGCGAATCTACCGGCTCCATGGTTGCGGGCAATCTCTGCTAAGGTCATTGAGGTAATTGCTGAGACATAGCCTTGGCTAGGAGAATGAACGGAGGTGACTTGTTTACTCTTGCCTAACAGTTTTGTTGGTTGTCTGACAAGTAACTCAACATCTGATTGACTAACGCCCTGGGCTAAGCACATCTGCTTGAATTTAGCCAAAGCCTTACCATTATCTAGAACATTATTCATCATTACTTGGCCAGCAAATTCGTCACTGGCTGTGCCGGATAAGACTAGCAAAGCTGCACCTTGGAGTACGACTAATTCTCTGGTATCTCTAGAGCCTTGGCCGTTAAGCACCTCAATACTGCCAAGAATTTCCAAACTATTGCCAACATACCGTCCAATTGGATAGTCCATTTGGGTAATCTGGGCAATTGTCTTGATGCCTAGTCCCTGTGCTGCACCAACCATCGATTTAGCCAGAGCTTCAGCATCCCCAAAAGATTGCATGAATGCACCTTGACCACATTTGACATCTAGAACTAGAGATCCAAGGCCTTCTGCCGCTTTTTTGGATATAATGGACGCAGTGATAAGCGGAATGCTATCGATGGTATTAGTCACGTCTCTAACTGCATACAGCAATCCATCAGCCGGTGCTATTGCTGCATTTTGAGCCGCAATACAACAACCGATTGCTGCTACCTGGTCTTGCATTTGTTGCGGATTGAGCGAACAATTAAACCCGTTAATTGATTCTAACTTGTCAATAGTTCCGCCAGTATGTCCTAGTCCTCGACCCGCTAGCATCGGAACTTTGAGTCCACATGCTGCTAAAGCAGGCGCAAGCATTAGCGACATTTTGTCACCCACTCCTCCAGTACTATGTTTGTCCACCACTAAGGAATTATCTTCCCAAGCAATTATCGAGCCTGACTCCATCATTCCTTTGGTTAGTATTGTGGTTTCATTAACCGATATACCATTACTATGAACTGCTTTCAACCATTGTTCAACATAATTAATGTCGATATTTCTAGTTGCTACTGACTTGATGAATTTACTCAGTAAATCTAAGTCCATGGTTTGCCGCTGCTCTATTTGGCTTATCAGTGTCAAAACATCTGATGATTCCATAAGATCAACCTAGTTTTTTGCTAAGCCAATTTCGACCAATCTTTGATGGAGATAATCACCAGCATTAATCGATTGGAAATCAGCCTTACCACTGGTCATCTCAATGAACTCTGGTCTTGGAGTCAAATCGATTGAATTACGTGGGTGAACAAACATTGGCATCGAGAAGCGACGTGCAGACTTAGATGCAGGATTTACCACTCGGTGGGTTGTGGATTTGAATAATCCATTTGTCAAATTTTGTATCATGTCGCCAGAATCAACGATGATGTTCCGTTCATCTCCTGCTACTTTTATCCAAGTACCGTCATGGTCCATTACCTCAAGACCATCTGCAGTAGCAGTAACTAGTAGCGTGATGAAATTAATATCTTCATGTGCTGCTGACCTGACTGCACCTTCTTGAACATCGTCTCCAAGTGGTGGATAGTGAATAATACGCATAATGGTATTACCATCATCAGTCATCTCGGGTAGCCAATTTGCCTCCTTACCCAAGTATATACTACAAGCAGACAGTAATTCTCTTGAGACATGTTCCATTCTGTTATACAAGTCGTCAATAGTTTGCTTAAACTGTGGTACATCAGCATCTGGCCAAGCATTTTCCGGATAAGAGGGGTTTTCACCAGGTTGGTGAGTACGGCCAGTTTGCCAGAATTCTTTCAAATCAGGTGCAGGATTATCTTTGGCGTGCTCGACACCAAAAGCAGTATAACCACGTTGATGGGAAATTTCAGCTCTCGAATAGTTGGATTTACTGCTTTGGTCAAGTCCAAAAAATGCATCACCATTATCGTATGATTGATGAATCAATTCTAACGGTATGCCGTGGTTCTTCAAGGCAAAGAATCCGATGTCTTTGAGCGAACTACCCACATGCTCAATGAACTTGTTACGCCTGTTTTCATCACTTGAGAGGTAGTCAGCAAAATCGACTACAGGGATGCTTCGAGTCATGTTATCAGTTTGTGGTAATGACGGCACCGTATGAACTCTATGTCAGTTGGGCAGCGAAAACTGTGATTTTATCAGTCACGAATTTTTGACAGCAGTCTAATCATCTCGATGTAAATCCAAATAATTGTCACTAGCACACCAAATGCGCCCCACCATTCTGCATTCTTAGGTGCTTGCCACTTTACACCGGATTCAATAAAGCCAAAATCAGAAATTAGGCTTAATGCTGCAATTGAGAGAACAAATATGGTGAAACCAATCCCAATAGGGCCAGAGGAATGGACAAATGGCACTTCATAGGCAGTAAATAATGAGAAGAATATTG
>JAQXFJ010000018.1 GCA_029250385.1 Candidatus Poseidoniaceae archaeon
TAACACAGTCAATGTTGCCAATTATCGGTGAATCATATGGGGTAGGTAATGGCAAATCACCACTTCTAATGCTATCTTTTGACTTGGTCAGGGAATCAGATAACAGTTCTCTATTCACAGGCTCTAACTGGATGAATATTGAATTAAACACATCTTATTTATTGCTAGATTCCATCCCATTCAATTCATTGGAAATTAGAAGTTTGGATAATTTCGAAGATACTACATGGGACATCTATGAATCATCAGAACCTGTGTTCGACGAATTAAAGGAAAATATATCATTGACTATTTATGATTCAATCACCATACTAATAATAGGACAAATCAACACTCCCGAAGTCTACGCTGAAAATTTCACTACATCGCTAGCAGAAGGAGGCAAATTTAGTCTAGATTGGACTCCTACTGGTGATATAAACAATGATTACATTGGAGGATGGAACATCTACCAAATCAGTTTACCTGAAACTGGAGGGACTGTATTCCCATCATCTAATCAAATATTCAATCAGTTGGTGTGGGATGACCTAACAACAAATTCTTTTAGAGCGTTCTTAAGCATCGAAGAGAGTACATGGAATGACCCATTGAGACTTGAAGAGGGATTATGCTCATCATACGCCATTGTCCCTGTAGACAGACAAGGAACTGCTTATTTCGAAAGAGCAAACGTTACTACTGACGAAGGCGGAAACGGGACATATCTGTGTGGTGATAACGAGCCACCTACTACCACTGCCATTCAATTCCAACACACTTGGGAGTTCACTAATAGTAGTGACTGCTTCAAGATTGAAAATGATTGGTCAATGTGCTATTCTGTGGAACTCACATGGACTTGGCCAGAACACGAAAATGATGGAAATGTCACTTGGAACCTATACCGAATTGAACAAAATCCTGATGGTATTGATATATCTTTGATCAACCCCATCTTGGCAGATATGGAAGCAATTCCTATGCAATCAGGGAACTATACTGAGTACGGCTGGGAAGATGACGGAATTAGGCCTCAAAGGACTTACTACTATATTTTGACACCAGTGGACTGGGTTGGAAATGAAAAGAGTGTCATCCAATTCCCATCACAAAATGTTGAAAGAGTATACATCGAAGATGACTGGTGGTCATATTACCAACACATAATTCCAGCAGAAGAAGAGCCGGAAGAACCACCATTAGGAAACGAATGGCTTGGAAACTTCAGTGATAGTTTAGAACAAGATGAATTTAAAATTGCGGGAGTTGTTGTACTAGTAACTATTTGTTTTAGTTTCATAGCGCTCCCACTGATAATCAAGAAGCGTAAGCGCCTAAATAGAGTAATCAATGCTAGAAACAGACAAAAGATGGCTGACTCAATGGCAAACGAATTTGATGACTTCTTTGACTGACGTTATGGCGCGGCAGGGGAGATTCGAACTCCCGAGGTGAAACACCACTGGATTAGCAATCCAGCGCAATGGCCAGGCTATGCGACTGCCGCAGTAAACCTCGCCACTTTCGTTTAAGTCATGAATATGACGGTCAAGAAATTAAGTGATTTTAGG
>JAQXFJ010000023.1 GCA_029250385.1 Candidatus Poseidoniaceae archaeon
GAATCGGTCAACTATAGCACCCCTACCCGTGACGGATGATTTAACATGCATATCGGGTAAACGGCGCATTGAGAGGATTTTTACGCCACTGAAACAGTAAATAATCTTTTTTTTGATAACAAGCACAGAGATTTGTGACTTGATGCAATAATTCATCAGTAAAGTACTCTGTGTGGGCAGTATGAGCGAAGCGATAAACCTCGAAACCGGCCAATCTGCACCAAGATTTTCCTGCCTTGATTCAGTAGGCAAAAAGCATGATTTAGAACAGTACATGGCAGACGGCAAAAATGTTGTTCTGTATTTCTACCCCAAGGATTCAACACCTGGATGCACTACACAAGCATGCGATTTTAGAGACTCAATGGCCAGACTGAACAAAGGAGATTATGTTGTCCTGGGCGTATCAAAAGACTCAGGAAAATCACACGACAAATTCATTGCCAAGCAAGACCTAAATTTCCCCTTACTCATGGATGAAGATCTATCGCTACACCAATCATTTGGAGCATGGCGGGAAAAAAGCATGTATGGTAAGAAATACATGGGCACTTCACGTTCGACCTTTGTCATAGGAAGTGACGGAAACTTATCTTGGGTAGGCTATGGTGTCCGGTCCAAAGGTCATGTTGCAAAAGTAATGAGTGAGCTAGGCATTGAGTAAGTGATACAATGCCGGATACCATACCCCAAAATGTGCGTATAGACCTTGGCAACCATAGCGTTGCTTGGTCACCATGTACTATTGGAGATGATCTTGATATTGGCAGCAATTGCTCCATTGGTTCTCTAGCCCACATTGGCAGAAATGTGGTGATGGGTGATAAGTGCCGCATTCAAGGCGGCGCATACATCGCTGATGGATGTATACTTGGGGACGAGGTTTTTGTTGGACCCAATGCTACTTTGCTTAACGATCGTTACCCCCCCTCAGGAAATAAGGCCTTATGGCAGCCAATCAATGTACACGATGGTGCGGTGATTGGCGGAGGTGCCACAGTAGTTCCTGGTTGTGATATTGGCAAAAACTCCGTACTTGCTGCGGGAGCAGTATTGACCAAACACTTGCCTGAAGAGGAAGTTTGGTCAGGCAACCCTGCTGTATTTTTGATGAAGCGCAGTGAATATGAGTCCAAGCGATGATATGGTTGAACAATTAGGCGGGAACAACATGGATAGAAAAGGCGTAGTTGCAGAATTCCTTGTCAATTGCATAAAATATGCAAATGACTCTATCGAAAGAAAGCGTTCAAGAGGAGAAGATGAATTGATTCCTGCTTGGGAAACCTACATTGAATTTACTCAACATGCCTTAGACGAAGTACATACTGGCAAATTAGATTCATGGTTTGAAACCGATAGCCGTAAAGATTTGACCAAAGCAAAGCGCTTCGACATAATGGACATGAGCCACCCCGAGCGGTCTGCATGGTTAGCCGGTATCGTCTCACCACGCCCACTAATTCTTGCCTCAACAATCGATGATAATGGTGTCAAAAATCTAGCACCACTTACTTCTGTCATGGGTGTATCAAATACTCCGCCACTATTCATCGCCTCATTTAGTAAGAACAAGCAAAAAGAATACCGTGGTACTCTACTAAACATGCGCAAAACACGTACAGCAATACTGCATGTAATGCCAAGCACCCTGCAAGCAGTTGATTGGATTGACTTAGCAGGTAGCCCGATACCGCCAGAAGAAAGTGAATGGGACTTAGTTGACCTTACCCCTCATGACGGGAACGAGTTACTTATCCAGCAAGCAATTGCCGCCATAGAAGTAGAATTAGTCGAAGAAAAAGAGCTACCAGGTGCAATTGCAAGATTGGCTGTTATGCAAGTCAAACACATCTGGACTTCAAGTGATAAAATTCCCCAGCAAGGCCTTGATGTACTAACTCAACACGGCATGGACAACATAATGCCAGCACCTAGTTTGTGGTCAAAAAAAGTAGACAAACATTACGGACCTAAGTAGTCAAAACGTTCCACATCAATTGAAGGCCGTCATCAAGAGATACCTTTGATTGCCAATTTAACAACTCGACTGTTCGACTTGTTTCTGGTAATCGCCTGTTAGAGTCGCCAAAGTAACCTTCACCGTAGACTACTTCAGCGCCGCTAGGAGAAAATTTTGCTATTTTGACGGCTAAATCTAGGATTGAAATTTCTTCTGTAGACCCGATATTAAACACCATATTAGTTCCGGCACTTGCTTCGCCCGCTCTAACAAAACCATCGACTACATCTTCAATCCAAGTGAAACTTCTAGTTTGACTTCCATTACCATGAACTGTCAAATCAGCGCCGTCTAGGATGTTCTGGAAAAATATTCCAATCACTTGTCCGTAATCATCCCCGCAAAGGCGCGGCCCATATGCATTAAACGGCCTAACGATTCTGACGTCAAGACCTTCTCTTGCTGCATGTTGACTGGCAACTTCGCCAAGATATTTACTACCACCATAGGAATGACGCTGATGTTGTGCTGGGTTTGAAAATATCATTGGATCCCCATCGGTTATCGGTTGAGATTCCGGCTCACCAAATGCTTCAGGTGAAGAGGCAAAAACGTACCTTGCATCGTTAGCCATGGCCAATTCAAGAGTCCTTAATGTGCCATTGATGTTGACATCAATTACTGAATGGGCTGCTTCGTGAAACCATTTAGTGCCATTTATTGCTGCTAAGTGGTAGATGATATCTAGGCCACCCATTGCTTCAACACATGCATCCAAGTCATCAACATCACGAACATCACCTGCATAAAGAGAAAAATTCTCATGCTCAATTATCGCTGCAAGATTGGTTTCATCCCCTCTAAACATTGAGTCTAAAGCCACGACACTGTGGCCTTGCTGAACTAATTTTTCACATAGGGATGAGCCTATGAATCCAGCACCACCTGTCACTAGGATACGTTGAGCAGACATAATCTCACTCAACTCTTTCCAGTACGGTAATGGTCACTTGATCTCCTACTTTGCGCAATTCCACCACATCACCAGTATTTATTTCCATACAAGGATCTGTGGCAAAACCGTGAGCGTAGGGCAAATCGAGCAAGGAACAAGCCGGTATAGTTAGTGAACAAACATCTCGATTGACTATGGCTTTTGGTCCTTTACCAGTGTAAATCAAACCCATCAATACATATGGAGCAACTGTGGAACCAGATCCCTTTGGATAAATTAGAATTGAATCTTCTATCGCTTGGCCGTCAAGTGGATGTCCCGTCTCTTCAATCACCCCGGAATCTCGATTAACATAGCCAAGATAAGTTATTGCTACATCGGTGGACATTGCTTTGCCTGTCACCACAAAATCGCCCTGTGATGACAAACCGTTACCTGTTGCAGTATAATCGCCATGTTGCATTATTTTCGAAGATTGATGTTGTGGTTGAGCTTTGGCTGACAGAGTTGGACGTTGTCCAGTAGAAAGGTCAGGGTCAAAGGCATGAGCCACACAATTTTGTATTGACATAACACTGGTAGGAATACGATTTAATCCGCTGGTCAAATAATGCTCAGCTTTGAGAGAATTGGTTAGTAGGTGGTTGTATTTATTGCGATTGTAAGGCGTAACCTCTGGGCATGTGTCTTTGAGAAGCACAACTCCTGCATCTTCTAACAAGTCAACACTACCATCATCAACCGCAAGTTGATAATTTTCACCGCTGGTAAACAGCCATAATCTATTGTCAGGTATTTTAGCGCCCATTTCAGCATATGAACGTACTGCTGATGCTGTGCGACGGATTTCCTCAATACTGGCTTGTGGACAGCCAATGACTACTAAATCGACTTGCCCACGTGGAGCTAATTCAGCATACCTAGCTGATAAATCTGCTTTTGTGAACTTTAACACTCCTTTCCAACCACCTTGTGGAGGCAACCAATCTCCTTCAGCATCCTTGGCTAACGGAGGTTCTGCACTGTGACCCTCTGCCCACAACATTGGACAACCATAGTTAGCCGCAGCGGCAGTTAACGCTTTTTTAGCGGCGAATGAAAGGTATTCTGGCATTCCACAAATAAGAGGCATTGGACCCCAAGATAAATCCCAATCTGGCCTTACTTGCTTACCAATCCAGTCGCCAAAAATTGACCAATCTGATAAGTCATTCATCTCGCAATCAAGAGTAACAAAGATGTTTGGCATTCGGTTTTCTGTCAGATGTAAACCCCATTTTGGCGCAAAACCAGTTAGCCCTGTGGCTAATGCTGAAAGTCCAGATTCTCGATTGGTGATTAGAGAAGTCCATGTATTGGAGAAACATACTGCATTGGATTCTGCCCAAGAAGCAATACCTGACTCCAATTCAATACCACGGTCATAAGGCGTACAAGATAGTGTTGATTCAATCCCAAGGCGGTCATATGCTTCAATAATTTCAAATTGCTGTTCTAGAAAATCTGGCCAATCGATATCCATTTCCTTCATTTTTTCTTTGTCACACCCAGCCGAATTCAAGGTGGTGGTAATGGCTACCCGACCACCTTCATCTCCAGATAAATCTGACAAGAACCGACGAAGTCCGTGCCCGCCAGTAATTACTGAGACTCCAGATACGTGAGCATTGTCAACTTCGACAAAACCGTCTGCCTTGGCAATTTCTGCGAGGTCAACAACCAGACGGGCTGCCTTTTGCCTAGTCTCACCTTCTTGCCCGGCTAATTGCTGTGCAAGGCGGTTTGGTAAGTCCATATCATCTCGCACAACTAACTCTCTCATGAAGTAAACCCTTATTTCCACCAAAGAAATATGGAATCGGCGAAAGTTTTGATACCATTGAAGTACAGGAGATTAATCATGTCTTCAGATATTGGACATCAAAACCAGGAACATATTGCAGGAGAACCTGCGAGTGGTCAAGTAAAACCAGTCCCACCACTCAATGCCAATCATACAACATCACAAGGAACCATAAAAAAACCTACCAAAAAGCCACGCAAGGTCTTGCAAGTAATCCAGATTTTCAGCATCATTATTGCCTTGATATTATCAGCTTACTCCTTCACAATAATCCAGTCATTGCCTGAGGAAGCGGGGCAATCTGGAGCAGATGCCAATGAGGTATTAGTTAGAACTGAAGGACGTAATGCTGACCACCTATGTGAAGAAGGAGGTGCTGACATATTTATCGGTAATGACCTCAATACCAACGGTATTCTAGAAGAAAATGAGGTGACGTCAACAACCAGATTGTGTCATGGTAAAACTGGATTATCTGGGCCCCAAGGTGCAACTGGACCTAATGGGGGTAATGGAGTTCCTAGTTTAGTCAACACTTCAGCAATCCACTATGGTAATGATACCTGCTTGTTTGGCGGGCTGTTGATTGAATCTGGATTAGATCTCAACAATAGTAACACTCTTGAGGACAGCGAGGTGATTAATCAGGAGTTTATTTGTAATGGCGCAATTGGCAGTGATGGAATAAACGGTAATGAGGGATATTCTGCCTTAGTGGAACAAGTACAGCCCCCACAATACCTCTGCTCTTCAGGATTTATTCTCAATTTCGGAGTTGATAATGGCCACGGCATGGGACTTGCTGAGGATGGGGTAATGCACGCAGATGAAGTCATAGAATCGTTGAAAGTATGTCAAACTCCACTCAACCATGGACCAATCTCCGACTTCAGTTTCGGCAATACCAATGGATTATCAGGTTCTTGTGCTGAGTTTGCATGGTCTGATTCACACAATAAGATAATCACTTCAGGCAGCGATAGCAACAGTGGGTGTGAATTGTGGATTTCCTCAGGAGTCGCCTCTTCAACTGAGCAACTAATCGACATAAATGCTGGAGTTGGTGATTCAAATCCAGGCCTATACCTCGGCTTTAACGAAATCATTTCCAACGGTCAAGAACTGTGGCTATTTGATGCCAATAGTGGCAGTAATGGTCGTGAATTATGGGTCAGTAATCTAAGTAATTTAGGAACTTACCAATTGACTGGCTATAGTGGAGATGGGATAAATCCGGATTCAATAGCGGCTTCATGGATGAATGGTTTGGTATTTTCTGATTCCTCAAATTCATTCATGTGGACTGATGGTGTCAATGTGACGGAGTTGTTTAACAGCCCGTTTATCAGCCAGCAGCAACAGTTAGTGTTAGATCTAATTACTGCCGATATTGCAGCCCATACAACTTCCTCAATGGTTGTTGATTCATCTGGACTGTGGTTTAGTGCGATAAGAAACGACATTGGGTTTGAAATGTTTCATCTAAGTAATCAAGGCGACTTAACCACTTGGAATCTCAATGATTTTGAGGATAGCATGCCTAAATCCATCCTAGTAATGAATAATTCAGCAGTAGTAATTGCCGATAATGGAATTAATGGGCGTCAATTAGTCAATCTAGATTTAGATGGCACCCATCAATGGTTGACCAGCTTGACATTACAGAGTAACGGTAATCCCACAACCAGTGTTGGTGAGGGAATGGGTCTTAATTTACTGGAAAACAAAATTATCTTTGATGCTCAAACTAGTGCAGTTGACCCAACCTTGTGGAGTTACGACTTGACAACCTCTAGTGTAACTGAATTATCCAGTTTAGTTATTGCCCCGGGCCTTCGAACGCAGCCTGTACAGCTTAACGGAAAATTATGGTTTGATTGTATAACCGGCACAACTGCTGGAGAATTATGCACTAGCGATGGCACCCAAGAGGGTACCAAAATGATTCATGAATTCCAACCAGGTATGGCTTCATCAGAGATTCGATCTTTGATTGGCCATGGTCAACATTTGATGATTCTAGTCAACGGAGAAGTTGACTCAACCGATACTGGCCACAGCCTGTGGAGTTTTGACACTAATTCTCTTACCGCTGAATTAGCTTATGACCCGTGGTTAGGTACAGGAAATAACTCCAATGCTGGAGTTTACGGACAGCTGGTTGCGACTAGTGATTTGGTTATCTTTGTTGCAGATGATGGCCAGACTGGTCATGAATTGCATATTTACAGCCCACTAATGTTGGGTGATGATTGGCTGATTTGGTGAATCACTTGTTTTCAATGCAATAAGGACAGGATTGGGCAATAACATAATCGCCAGTAATTTGGTCTTCCATCAATAGTGGTTCACGACAAGCATAACATTGCACTACTTCGGTTTCCTTCAATTCAGCATTGAGTGCAACACGGCGGTCAAAGACGAAGCAATCACCATTCCAGTAATCCCCTCCGACTTCTTCAAAATATCCAAGTACGCCTCCTTTGAGTTGTTTTACATTTGAAAA
>JAQXFJ010000026.1 GCA_029250385.1 Candidatus Poseidoniaceae archaeon
AGAAGTGAAGACCTCATTGAACAAAATGTACATCCTACAGTAATTTGTGAAGGTTTTAGGTTAGCAGCCGAAAAGGCAGTTAATCTACTCGGCAGTCACGGAATTGAGACCAAAAACGATGATACCGTACTGATGGAAGTTGCCAAGACTGCTTTAACCGGAAAATCAGCGGGTGCTGTGAAGTCATTCATGGCAGATATTTGTGTTAGGTCAGTAAATGCAGTTGGAATTATTGACGGTGATCAAAGAATTGTAGACTTGTCTGATATTAAAGTCGAAAAGCGACAAGGCGGTTCAATCAAGGACTCTACCCTCATTGATGGAATAATCTTGGATAAGGAAAGAGTTCATGCAGGTATGCCAAGATCAACAACAGGGGCAAAAATCGCCTTAGTGAACTCAGCAATTGAAGTTAAGAAAACCGAAGTGGATGCTAAAATACAAATTACCGATCCAAATCAACTTTCCAAATTCCTCGAGGAAGAAGAAAACTACATCAGAGGCCTAGTTGAAAAGATCAAGAATTCTGGTGCAAATGTACTAATTTGTCAAAAGGGAATTGATGAACTTGCTCAACACTATATGGCAAAGTCAGGTATTTTCGCAATACGCCGAGCCAAGAAATCTGATATGGAAGCATTATCAAAAGCTACAAGCGGTAAAATTGTTACTAATTTAGATGATTTGACTCCAGAGGACTTGGGTAATGCAGAACGCGTTGAGGAAAAGAAAATTGGAGAGTCAGAGATGACATTCATTACTGGATGCCCTGAGGCAAAATCAGTTTCAGTATTACTTAGAGGCGGTACAGAACATGTAGTTGACGAAATTAGAAGAGCGTTTGATGATGCTGTTGGCGTGGTATCTGTGGCTTGGGAAGATGGCGCAGTTCTAACCGGAGGTGGCAGTGTTCTTGCCGCTCTTTCACGAGATTTGAGGACCTTTGCAGAAACTGTCGGAGGAAGAGAACAGATGGCTATCGAAGCATTTGCTTCGGCGCTAGAAATAGTTCCAAGAACCTTGGCGGAAAATGCTGGATTAGATCCAGTTACAACACTGATAGAACTTCGAAAGGCTCACGCAGACGGTCAATCTCACGCAGGAATCAATGTTTACGAAGGTGGAGTAGTCGATATGAGGAAGGCCAACGTCATAGAACCACTTCGTGTTGTTGAACAAGCTATTCAATCTGCTACAGAGACCGCAGTAATGATTTTGCGAATCGATGATGTTATTTCATCCAAGGGCGTTTCAATGGGCAACGAAATGGGTGACATGGGCGACTTCCAGATGTAATCTGCCCGATAAATTATCTCGCACAGTAAATCAACTCTCCACAAGAGAGCAAGCAACCTTCAAAGACTACGGCGGATAGGAATCAACAACACGGGTGTACACGTATGACAGTTGTCGCGAAAGTTTGGATTGAAGAGGATTGTATTACCTGTGACGCATGTCAAGATATTGCACCGGAAGTCTTCGAGGTAACTGATGAAACCTCGATGATTCTTGCTGCCGTAAGAACTGACGGAACACTCGATAGAAACACCGGTAAAGCCCCACTTGTTGGAGACATTGGAGCGGAGTACGGTGAATTAATCTTAGAAGCATCTGATGCATGCCCTGTCGAAATCATCAAGTTTGA
>JAQXFJ010000036.1 GCA_029250385.1 Candidatus Poseidoniaceae archaeon
CTGGTCGTGCAACAACGACTTCAGGAATTGGTTCTTGGCCAGCTGTTTGGTTTGCCGATACATGCGGAATATCAGTTGATTCATCTTGATGTTCAGTAAACTCAACCAATTCTCGTTCACTTTCGCTCTGATCAAACGGAATACCCTCTGCGTGACTACCGATTCCAAATGGCAACCTAGACACTGAAATATTTGATTCACCTTGAAAACCGAATGGTAACTCACTAGACTCACTTGCGGAATCAACAGGTATATTATCGGTGTCTTCAGTACGGCTAGAACCCTCTAAATCATGCCATGAATCGGCTGCGTCATCTAGACCTGGAATCTCTGTAGGCATCGGTTCTTCTGCATCGTCGTTAGCAGACAAGTCAACGAGGTTTTGGCTACCACAAGCAGGACATGATATCGCATTTAGTGAAAGTAAACCACAGATGGTACACTCTAACATAACTTAGCCCCACCCATACCAAACAGGCTTGGGCTTTCAAGTAAGCGCTTAGAAGATGAATAAAAGACCTATTCTGCCTCAGATGCGCCGACAACTGCAGACTTAACCTGTTGGATTTTCTTGCTAGCCAAATCTTTTAGTTCTTCATAATCGTTATCGACTAGTGAATCTGCAAAGTTTTTACCCTTTGATTTCCCACGATAGACTTGGTAAATAATACCGATTAGAGATAAGCCAACAAGCACTAATTTCCACATCATTCCTCCGCCTCCTACGGCGTAAACTAGAACCATGTACAACGAAACTATTGCTGTTGTTAGCAACATCATTGGGAACCCTGCCCTAAAGAATTCTGTGAATGACACAGGATAACCTGCTTCTTCGGACATTCCAGCCATTACTACGTTGGCTGAGGCGCCTATTAGCGTCCCATTACCACCTAGGCAGGCCCCGAACGCTAAAGCCCAAATTAGCGGCCCTAGAGCCACGTTTGCTCCTAGTGAAATTTGCAGAACGATAGGAATCATGGTAGCTGTATAAGGTATGTTATCTATGAATGCTGAGGCAATAGCAGAAACCCACAGCAGAATTAACATTGCTGCGGTGAGACGAATGATTCCGTCATCGCCTTGAGGGAACCAAACAATTGCTTTTTCCACATACTCGCCAATGAAATTGATTACACCCATGTATTGAAGGGAATGCACCAAAACGAACAAACCAGCAAAGAATAGTAATGTTGTCCACTCAACCTCTTCTAGAGGCTCTTCAAGATCATGTCTATTGGTTGCTAGTAACATGAACACAGCGCCGCCAAGGGCAATCCAAGAAACTGGCATGTGAGTGATTGGATGGAGGAAGAAACCGAGGATTACCAACCCGAGTATTATCCCACTAGTGGTTAGCATCTTAGCATCTTTAATACCATACTTAGATTCTAATTCTGCTACATCTCTAATACGCTTGCCGGAGAACTCGTCACGATACATCCACTTAAGCAACATGAATGCTGGAACAACAGTCATCAGTATACCAGGAGCCATTTCGATAATAAAGTCATTGAAATTAACACCATCGCTAGCCAAATCTGCATATTTTCCGTTTTCAGCAGATGCAATAGCCGATTCTGACAGGCCAGAGCCAATCATGATATTTGGCGGATCGCCAATCATAGTTGCTGCGCCGCCAATATTGGAAAATAAGACCTCTGAAATTAACAATGGCACTGGTTGTAAATCTAATACTTTAGCCAGTTGTATTGTGACGGGAGTCAATAGTAGGATAGTAGTAACATTGTC
>JAQXFJ010000004.1 GCA_029250385.1 Candidatus Poseidoniaceae archaeon
GCATGTTTTGTGCAACGAAGTCGAAGGTTAATAAAAAATACCATGGTATTTGGTGCTCGTACCGGGATTTGAACCCGGGTCGAAGGAATGAGAGTCCTTCATGATGGGCCACTACACTATACGAGCATGGCTAACCTGCCGTTAGCCACCCCGTATTTAGAAATCACCCTTGCACACAAATGGTTAATGATAACCTTAAACTTCACTTTCAGCAAAATGTGAAAGTGAAAAACCATCACTGGAAATGATTTTAGTTTTACTTTTAGTTTACCGAGTCGTTCCTTTCTTCATATACCACAGCCCATACGTTTGCTTCATGAATAACCAAGTAACCGAACAAGAAACAATATCATTTGGTGACATGATTGAAACCCAGTCACTAGAAAGAGAGCCAGTTTGGAACTCTAAAATAAATACCATACTCGCCCACCCCAGCGGTAGAATCCCATCCCTTTCTGCTGCTGTTGGGTGGCAACCAATACACATACCAGGTGTGTCAAAGTTATCTGAACCGCAGAGTTCTACAATCAGAGGCCTAGTTAGAAGAGTAAGAATCCACCGAGGTGAAGCTTGATGAGTAGAACTGGAAGATTGCGAACAGAGATTGTTGACTACCTAAGTAATGTTGGAGAAGCCAATACTACCACAATTCTAGAACACGTCAACAGACGATTCCGCTGGGGTGCAACAATGAACCAACTAGGCAATGTCCTGGCCAGAGATATCCGATTTTCAAAAGTTGGATTTGATGAAGGTACCGATGTTGGTGGCTTTAGAACTAGAGTTTGTGTTTGGTCAATGAATGCTTAATTAGCAAAGTAATCAAAACCTACGCCCTTTTGCCATGGGATATGAGAGAGACATTTCAATCGTATCTACAATTGATGCGTGTGAAAAATGTCTTGCTCGCAGCAGTTACAGTTCCATTAGGTGCTCAGTTCGCTATTGGCGACACGTGGGCCAGTGAACAATTAGCAGAAGTGATTTTACAGATTCTTGCTGTAATATTCTTTATCGGTGCTGGAAACACCATGAATGACATCAAGGATATAGCAATAGATCGAGAAGCTCACCCAAACAGGCCATTAGCATCAGGAGCTATTTCACTTGACTCTGCTAACAAATTTGTCAAACTTCTTTGGACTTTGAGCATTATCTGTGTCTTAGCAGGTGCTTATTTATTGACTACTTCCAATTACTCGGCTGTGGAATTACTAGCGATATATGTCATAGCCATCACATTAATGATAACTTATGATCACGGACCATCGCTAAAAAATACTGGATTGAAAGGTAACATAGCAATTTCTATTATGGTTGGAGCAGTAATACTCTATGGTGCATCCAGTGTTGGTCAATTATGGAATTCTCTGGTTTGGTGGACTGCAGGTGTTGTATTTTTCACAAATCTTGCTCGTGAAATAATCAAAGATTGTGCAGACATGGAGGCAGATAAAGGAACTAGACAAACCTTGCCAATGAGTATCGGTCTGCTAAAATCAAGAATGACTGCTTATGTGATTGTTATGGCAGCATTGGTTTGCCTTTATGTACCATATTGGAAAGGGCCGTTTGAGTTCAACCAATTAGTATTTCAAACACCTGCAATACTAATGTTAATTACTCTAAACAAGCAACTTGCTGTTGGTCAAGACC
>JAQXFJ010000059.1 GCA_029250385.1 Candidatus Poseidoniaceae archaeon
TTGAGTACAAACTCTCAATTAATTGTTCTATAGAGGTTGATACAGAGGGCATTGGTTCCTGTTGTTCAACTTCTGGTTGTTCTAGTGTAGCTTCATCTAGAACATTACTTTCTGGTAAAATAATCTCATCCTCTACCTCAGCAGGTGCAACTTCAATCTCATCGAGCATTTCTTCAAACTCTTCTTCGTCTATTGATTGTTTAATTTGTTCTTCCTCGGTAATAGGGTCAACTATTACTGGTGTTTCAAAACCAATAGATTCCAGATAAGTCCATAACTCCGAGACTTCAATAACTCCATTATCGTCTGAATCTAATATCGATATGACAGTATCAGATACCCATTCCGGTGGTTGACTCCCGGATAAATTCTCGATGAAAGTATTTAATTCGTTGCGGCTCAGCATCCCATCACTATTAGTGTCAATTTTCGAGGTTATCTCTGCAGTTGAAAGCCCGGAGTTTTGTAACCATTGGCCAAATTGCTGCTTAATCATTTCAGCCATCCTAGGGTCAACATTAGCAACCATTTGTGACACTTTTTGTTGTGCAGCCGTTTTCGCTTTATCAGCTAATTGAGAGCGCCAGGCGGTGATTTCAGGCTGCTGTGATAGGATTTGAATTACCGTTTCTCTTGGAACATGCGAAGGTGGTGCATCTCCGACAAATTCTATTGCTAATTGTGATAATTCAGAATCACTTAATGAGGTTAAATCTCCCCTTTCCGCAATTTTATTTTCAATTTGCTTTGCAACCATCTCTGAGATTCGCCCACTGAACATGGCATACCGTGGTAATTCTTCTTATTCAATTTGGTGCCTTCACAAGAGCGATAATTTTGGCCATGACTGGAAATCAACATCTAGCCATTGAATTTTGCAAAGTAATTCACTCACTTCATGAATATTTGACAAATCATGTTCAATTTGTAGTCGGTACAACCACTCCTTTAACCGACCTAATCGCTCACCCTGGCCTAAATTTGTCGCAGCCATTAACCAATGTCCGTCGATTATTTGATAACCTTTTTTCAAGGGTTTTAATTTTTGAATTTCATCAATTATTGAAATAACTTGCAAATAATCTATTTCTTCAGTATTCACCAACAAATTTTTTCTAATGATTAATTCAAATTGCAATTGCTGCATGCAACGTTCTGATAATAAATATCTGAAAACTCTCAATTCGGGCACCGCAATCCTTGGCAATTTACCCTGGTAATGTATTGTTTTTCGTACCATTTTTAGGTCCTTGTTGGGTAATTTTAGAGATTGACATACTTTGATAATTTCTAAGTTTGGTAAGTGAATAAGAATCAATACTAGAAGGGAGATATAATCTAATCGTGTGCTGTCATTTAATGCCGTTTTTAATTGTGATTTATTGTCAATATTACAATTTAATATATGATCAAGAATATCATTTTTGAGCATCTGTTCAATTATTTCACAAGCAACATTTGAATTTAGAATTTTTTTCAGCTCTTGCCATATGCGCTCTCTTGCTAAGCCTTTGATTAAGAAAGAGTTATCCTTTATGGCATTTTGAAGTTGGCTTTCTAGTTGCCATACTTTATTCCCTCGGTGACCCAAAAACCGGTATGCTCTAAGCATTCTTAATGCATCCTCTGAAATCCTTTGCATAGGTATTCCAACACATCTAATTATTTTGTTTTCTAAATCAATCAATCCTTTATGGGGGTCGTAGAGAATACGTCTAGCTACATCAATTGCCATCGCATTGATGGTAAAGTCTCGCCTTTCTAAGTCACTTTTTAATGATGTTTCCCAATTAACCGAATTTGGCCTTCTGTTATCTGAGTAATTATCTTCCGATCTTAACGTTGTGGTTTGAAAATGATACTCTCCAGACCTTATTGTTATCGTGCCAAATGCAATACCCGTCTCTATAGAGCCAGGGAATATAGACAGTAACCTTTCAGGCTCGAGGTCGGTAGCAATGTCGATATCATCTGGATATATTCCAAGCGCAGCATCTCTAACAGCTCCGCCTACCAACCAGGCGCCACCATTAGCCAAAGAGATTTTATTGAGGACAAAGGCCAATTCATTTGGCAATTGGTCAACAAATTCATTGATGC
>JAQXFJ010000064.1 GCA_029250385.1 Candidatus Poseidoniaceae archaeon
TGTAAAGAAAAACCAAATCAATACATTCTACCAATTGATTGATAACATACTCCGCTATGCTAAGGCTATGCAAGCAAAGAAGCTCATGGCGGTATTGATGATTTCACTGTTCTTCACCGCCGGTTGCCTAAATGCGCTTGACTCGGAAGTCGAAATACCCGATATCGACCTGCCACTCGATTGGAATGAACTCACTCAAAGAACGGCAACATCGCCGGATTTAGTAAAATTTTCAGACTGCGGAGAACTTGAAAATAATCTCAAAGAATCAATAATCGAAGAATATAAAATTGATTTATTACAGTCAGTTGAGGAACAAAACTACTACTTCTGGGATGATGCCATAATGATGGACGGAGACATGATGGCGGAATCAACAGATTCTGCAACAGGTTCGTCAAATATCGCTACCCCACGTAGAGTGGAAGGCACTGACTTTTCTGGAACCAATAACCAAGAGTTGGGTGTAGATGAAGCCGACTTTGTCAAGACAGATGGATACTATATTTACTTCCTAAATGGCAAGCGCTTGGAAATTCTAGAAGTCCCAGAATTCGGTGAACTAGTCTACCAATCAAATACTACAGTCGAGGGTAATCCAACTAGTATGTTACTTGATGGCGATAGATTGGTGGTAATTTCTGCTGTTTCAGCTTGGAATATTCCTCGCGATAATCCGCTTTACGGGGCAATGGAATGGGATGAGACATACTATTCATGGCGAACGAATTCGTTGACAAAATTTTCAGTTTACGATATTAGCGACAGAGTCCACCCAGAACTAGATAGAGAATTATTCATCGAAGGCAACTACATTTCAGCACGAGAGGTTGATGGGACAATTAGAACAATATCTCATGCTTGGATGGATACAAGTGGTCTGAAAGGCTGGTTAGATTTACCAGCAGGTTATTGGGACCTTGGTTATGAAGATCCAAAACGTTTGGAAATTAGAGAAAAAGTCGCTTATGAGACAATGGTTGAAAACGACCGAATAATCGATGATATGACGCTTGACGACTTGGTCCCAAGAATCTATGAGCGACAGGGCGACGAAGTTCTGACATTTTCACTAACCGAACAAGACTGTGCAAGTTTCACTGCCCCAACAGACGGCTTCTCAAGCGGCGTAAACAGTATTTTCTCTTTTGATTTAGGCTCAGAAAATTTCGACTTTGATGCAGACCATATAATTGGTAACTATCCAATGGTCTACTCTTCAACAGACACCCTAATACTAACCGAGAATTCTTGGAACTCTTGGTGGTTTTGGAATTCTGAAGATAATGATGAGGCAACTAATATTCACATGTTCGACATCAGTGACCCTGGAAGCACCACTTACGTCGCTTCTGGCCGTATTGATGGCACAATAAATAACCAATTTTCGATATCAGAATATGACGGCGTAATTAGAATCGCTTCTACAGAAGGTCAATGGGGCCGGTGGTGGTTAGACAACCCAGAACCAATGACTTCTAACGTCGTTACCTTGCAACCCACAACAGATGCTGCTGGCCACACAGCACTAGCTATTATCGGACAAATCGAGGGCATTGCGCCAAATGAAACAATTTGGAGCGCGAGATTTGTTGGCGATAGAGCCTATATTGTCACCTTTGAAAACATGGATCCATTGTGGACTATTGACTTATCAGACCCGGCAAATCCAACCATCATGGGCGAGTTGAAAATCCCTGGAGTATCAACCTACATACACCCATTGTCAAACGACACTCTGCTAACCATTGGCATGGGCCCAGCCGACTTAGTAACTGGTGAAGGTCTCGACTGGAGAAATATACGGTTATCGCTGTTTGATGTTTCCGATTTCAATAATCCACTAGAAACGACAACTCTGACGATCTCTCCAGTAGCAGATGTTGACAACCGTTGCTGGTCTTGGAGTAGTTCTGAAGCAACCTATGAACACAAAGCATTCCAATATTGGGCGCCCAAATCAATGGTCGCAATTCCAATGAATACTTACACTAGTGGATATTATGATTATGAAGCTAGAACTTACCAAGAATGCCCAAGAGCCTGGGTCAGTAAATTGATGTTGACCAATGTCACTGAAACTTCCTTGACCTCATATGGTGAAGTAGACCACTCTGAATTCTATGATTCTGAAGAGTACTGGTGGAACTCATACAATATCAGGCGCTCAATCTTTATGGGAGATTTTGTTTATGCAATTTCAGCCAATGGAATAACCGCAACTAATCTAACCACAATGGAGAATTCAGCAAGTATACCGCTTGACTATCAAAACCCGTACGAAGATTATTACTATGTCCACAGTGAGGAAGTAGTCGAAACAGAAGATACACCAGAACAAGATTCTTCTGGTGAAGGGACGCCCCCTAAATCTGAATAGTTTTGACGTTGGAATTTCTTAATTAAATAAGGTGATAGAGTTGAAGTCTGCAATACTTTTACTCGG
>JAQXFJ010000072.1 GCA_029250385.1 Candidatus Poseidoniaceae archaeon
ATATTCCATCGAAAAGTGCATTTTGGCGGTAGTGCAGATCCAAATTCATGTTTCTTGTTAGAGCGCGGAATGAGAACACTGCATGTTAGAATGCCAAAAATATGTGATAATGCCGCAGAATTAGCCAAGCGCTTAGAAAACCATCCAATGATTGATAGAGTAAACCATCCGACTTTAGAATCTCATCCACAATACGAAGTCGCGCAAAGAATTATGCCAAGGGGTACTGGAATGATTGGTTTTGTGGTAAAAGGCGGGGATGATGCGGCATTGGCTTTCATGCGTGGACTGAAGATGATTTACGAGGCAACCAGTCTTGGAGGAGTAGAATCACTCGTAGAATGCCCGTTTAATTCCAGTCACATGATGATTCCAGAAGATGTACGTTATGCGGCGGGATTAGTTCCTGGATATGTAAGAATGAGTATCGGAATTGAAGATATCCAAGACCTTTGGGCAGATATTGAGCGCGGGTTCGCTAACGTCTGATTTCAAGCTTCTCCGGTTTCTGTTCTCAGTAGGGCTAAATTATCAAACCATTGTTTGGTAAGGTCGGCTAATTCTGCTTCATCAGATTTCAATAATGAAGCACCACATTCGAGTAGTTTCTTTGTTGATTGCATCCACGCACCAGCTTTATTTCGAGCATCAGAATCAAAATGCCACTCTTGTCCAGAGGACCTATCTGCAGCCAATAACCACGCCCATGCCGCTGCGGCAACATCGATAGATGAGTGTCTAGATGTTGCTACACGTTCTGCTTTACCAAATCCTTCCAGTAGACCGATTCGGATAAGGTCGATGATGTATCCACTTGAACCACCCAACTCGCCAGATTTTGTCGGTATCCGGGCAGACAATTTGGCACTCTCCCGAGCCGAATCCAGACTCTTGAGGAATTTGCCGAACGGTTTAGGTTTGGTGTTTTGTTTGTCCCAAATATCTTCAGCTTCATCACCTTCAATACCAATTTTACCAAGCGCTGCAAGACCGTAATCTTCCCATAGAACTCCAAGAACATCGCCACAACTTGCCCCTTCAAGAATTTCCAATGTTGGGGTTTTGCGTTCAGAGGTTTCACCTCTTGTGTTAATCCTCATACCGATGTCATCTTCAAAACCACTTTCATAGCAAACCATCAGAATATGGGCCGCAAGGTCTTGTTCATCCTTTGATCCAGCAACATCATTCAATGCCTCTCTAATTTCATCAAAATCCTCGCCAGAAATCCAATTTGAGTTGACAATTAGCCCACTTTCAATAGAGTCGATGACCGAGCGTTTGATGGCCTGAGCAACCAATCCTTCATTCATTACTAGACCCTGCCAAGCATCTAGTATTTTGTCCACTCCTTCACCCCCTTCACTTGGCAAATCAGCATCACTAGGCCACCCTGAAGGTTTCCAAGAAGCATCGATATCAACAATTGAAGGCAAGAACGGTGGCAGCATTGACAATGCAAGGTGCTGAATAAACGAGGTATCTTTCTTATCGCCAACCTTGAGTGACTCAAAACCAATTACGACCATTGAACCGTTTTTGAACTTGAATCTGATATAACCATCATCCACTTCATTAGATAATACGGAGTCCAATTCAACATCTTCAGTAAGCCATATTTTAGCACCTTCATGCTCAGCATTTTTGAATTTGAAACGAGATCTTGACATTACATCTTCAATCCATTCTTCTGGGGGCGACGGGTCGGGGCCAGTGCACACAAACCCGCCCTTCCACGAGAAGAAGTACATGCCACGCTTAGCGTGCTCTTCCCACGGCAACATTCTCAAAGTGACATTAGAATAATTCTGTAAACCAGCAAGATAGCCTTGTTTTCCATCACCTCTTCGAACAAATGATGCTGAGCCAAAAGACGCAGAAGAGAATTTCCCCACAGTAGTAAAATCTTCATCATGACAAGCGTGTATAGATCCAGCAAACGCCTTTGCCACAGGATCGCCTCGCTTAGCCATCATACGCTTTGATAGCCATTTAGTATCATATTTTTTCTTGATTATTTTATCTAATTCCCTCAAAGTTTTTGTAACGGGGTCAGTCCTGCCCCAGCGCATTTTACCCTTCCACAACATCTCTGGCAGATGGGAATATGGATTGTCAAGTAATCGGCCCAAGTCTTTCTTCAACTTCTTTGCCGTGGCTTCATTAGCGTGTTTTGTGCCACGAAGACGCACTCTTTGCCGTTTTTGTCCGGGGAATTCAACTTGTGCTGGTTTAGCCATCTGCTCCCCTCATCTATTCCAATAGCAGGTATGGTTTGAGTTCTTCGTTTACCACAGCAACAGTATTTGTTCCAACGGCATGATTCATTTTGGTGGAAGTTTTCGGATATACATGGTCGAGGCAATATTGCTAGGTATTGCTCAAGATGGCGGCAGACCTCAAGCAGGCTGCAATAAGTCCTGTTGTACTGGCCTTTCAGCAGACCAATCGAGTTATCCAACTTCTCTGGGGATAATGTCGCAAAGTGAAGTTCACCTTATCGACGTAACAAGAAATTTGGCAAGCCAATTACAGTTCATGGATGGCAAATTACCAACCCATGTTTGGCTTACTCATGCACACTTTGGCCACGTTGATGGCTTGGGGCAGTTCGGCAGAGAAACAATCAACGCAAAAGGGTTGAAATTACATACTTCAAAATCGATGCACACACTGCTAAACAATACCCCGCAGTGGAAATTAATGTTAGATCAAGAAGTATTTTCACTCAAAGAGATAGTTAGTAAAACAGCATTAACGCAAGAGAATTTTTCCATTACCCCAATACTTATTCCACACCGAGCCGAACTCTCTGATATGCATGCTTTTGTAATCAAAGGACCAAATAAAGCTCTACTATATCTTCCAGACCACGATACTTGGCAAGAAACCCTCGAGTTACATCAGTGCAATGATCTTAGAGAATGGTTCAGTCAACTAAACATTGACATCGCTCTGATTGATGGTACATTTTGGTCTGCTAATGAATTAGCCGGCCGCAATCAAGACAAAGTCCCCCATCCACCAATTACTCAAACCCTTGACATGCTCGGTTTCAAGCGACAAGGCGACCCGGATGTTATTTTCATTCATCTAAATCATACTAACCCAGTTTACGATCAGTGGGGCGAAGAGCATACACAAGTTGTTGAAATGGGTTGGGAAATAGGTAAACAAGGAATGAAATTCGAACTTTAAAACATGTTCAAATCATATTTCCGTTATTGCATAATCTAGAGACACGAGCTCGATTTTGTAATCTACATCCTGTCCAGTGTCATCACTTGAACATCCAGCGCCACCACCATTTTGTACGGTTACGCCAAGAATTAACTCATACTCACCTAACCCTAATCCGCCGCCATCTAACATCATTTTAATCTCAGATTTAGTCATATTACTAACTGTAGTATCAATCAAAGTCGAATTATGCCAATCTAATTGGAAATCAAAACCGCCAGTGCTTGAGTCAGAAGCGGATAGTCCCGAGTAGCCAATTGACGCTTCAACAGTATCATCTTGCGGTGGGTCAGCGACTAAACACCCTAGCCCTGTAACAACTTCATCGTCTTGGTGTGCAATTGTGATTAATACTCCTACAATATTGAGGCCATCTAGTGAATCCATAGAATCTTCTGAATTCGCCTCTATTGGTATAGATTCACCATCTTCAATGAATTCTGAACCATCTAAAATTTCATGGAAGGAATAGGTCCCACTTACTGAGTAAGAACCGACATTATCCGACATGCTTGATGAGCTTGGGGCAAATATCTGGTATGTACCTTCCATCCCGCCAACAAACGCCAGTAAAACAACCGCACCAATCGCCGATATTTTTCTAGTTGGCACACTGTATCTACCAAATGGATTTGCCTCTGAAAGATCCCGCTTCCAGCAAAACCCAAGATGGACAGCAAATGCTGCACCCATTCCCGGCACGGAAGGGAAAATGTATTCACCGTAACCCAAAACAGTCCAAATCAGCACTCCAAGAAGCGCGGCAATCATCATCGAAATAGTGTGTTTTGAATCTGGCTCATAACCAATCATCCTAATCAAGACCAGCGGAACAAATATGCCGCCCAATCCGTATACTGCAAAGACAACTAAGGCGAATACAGAATCTCCAAACCCAGGGAATTGCTGTCCAACTAGCGAAATACTAGTAGCGAAAGCCGCAACTGCTAAAGTTACTTTCTTGGTTTTGCCATGGTCTTGATTCCATTCTGGTTTAACGTCATCAGTTATTGCTGCTGTACAGGCCAATACCTGGCTGTCGGCAGTCGACATTGTTG
>JAQXFJ010000073.1 GCA_029250385.1 Candidatus Poseidoniaceae archaeon
GGTGCAAATTCTAATGATCCAGAAGAACTAGACTTCGAAATGCCGGTATTTTATGACAAAGAACAAGGCAATACAATAAGAAAAGTCGAGGTAATATTGTCCTATCCTCAAATTGATGATGATTGTACGGATATAACACCGGGTGAGGGCAATAACTGTCGAAATAAACTCGACATCTATGCCTATAATGAAGATGAAGATGAGGCCAAGAATACCACTGAAACACCGCTAGACAATCGTGAAGAGGGTGATTGTGATGATGACAGTGACTGTGTTTTGATGCTACTCTCTTCTTACATGTTTACTGATACTGAATCTACCTATGGCGATGGTGAATGGATAATTGCGATTCATAACGAAAAAGTGAATGACCAAAAAATAGAATCATTCGTAATAATTCTTCATTACAAGTGAACAATTTAGCAAATATATTGAGAAAGTCCTTTCAAAGGGTGAGCCGAGGATAAGGTATGCGAAGAACCCGCATTGTTGCTACAATCGGCCCTGCGTCCCAAGATGATGCTATGTTATCTGCCCTGCTTAGCGCAGGAGTAAACGTTTGTCGATTGAATTATTCACACGGTGAGCCGGAACAAAAAACCGAACTTTATTCCAGAATTCGAAGCATGGAGCAGGAATTAGGTCGCCCGACTTGTATTCTGGCTGACTTACCCGGGCCAAAACTAAGGTTGGGCGAATTTGACGGAGTTCATGTTTTGACTATGGGTAATGAGGTCAATCTACACTGTGGGGTGGCAAACATGGCTGATGCTAGCGCTCGCAATTTACCTGTACAATATGAGGGATTGTCCCAAGAATTACAACCTGGCGACCCTGTTTTACTTTCTGATGGATTAATTCGGCTAAGTGTCAAATCAACCACTGGACAACGTTCTGGAACTGTTGTGTGTCGCGTTGAAGACGGGGGGCCAATCAGTTCCAGAAAAGGCATCAATGTTCCAGGTACTCTAGTCGATTTGCCAGCGATCGGTCCCAAAGACGAACTTGCCCTACAACACGCACTAGATACCGGCGCCGATCTTGTTGCAGTATCTTATATTAGGACTCCAGAAGATATGCAGCCGGCTAAAGATGCTATCAAGGATAGAGGATTATCAACTTGGTTAGTTGCTAAAATTGAGCATCCAATGGCGCTCCAGCATCTCGATGCTATTTTGGATGTTGCTGACGCAGTAATGGTTGCTAGAGGAGATTTGGGAGTAGAGATTCCACTCGAGGAAGTACCACTTGCCCAACAAAGGATCATCGACGGTGCTTTAGAAAGAGGTATGCCAGTCATTGTCGCAACACAAATGCTCGAGACTATGACGGTTAATCCACGTCCAACTAGAGCAGAAGTAAGCGATATTTCTACCGCCATTAGGCAGGGAGCAACAGGAGTAATGCTTTCTGGTGAGACAGCATCGGGAGACTATCCGCTTGAAGCGGTCCAAACTATGGCTAAAATCGCCCTATCTACTGAACAGGGATTGGATTCTAGCCAACTGAAACCAGAATCAATCACCCGTTTCAAATCGACAAGAGCAGTCGCTCATGCTGGGGTAGAATTGGCTAAAATGGCTAAAGCATCGAGGATTCTCGTTGCTACACAGCGCGGCAATGCTCCTAGATTAGTGTCTTCATATAGACCGGGGATTCCGGTCACTGCTGTTACTAACAGTATCGCAACAGCACGAAAAGTCCAACTCTTACCCGGAGTAGACAGCATGGTTACAGAAGAATTAGATCGTGGTTCTCTTACCATGCAAGCAGCATTAACTGGTTTGGTAAATGTTGGAACGGTGCTACCGAAACAAAAAATCGTCGCCATCTCAGGTTCGCCAAAGGCTATCAGTGGTATGACTAGCACGGCTAGACTGTATCGGGTTTCGGAGGATGGCGAAATAATCGGCACAGAATGAAAAATTCTGCACCATACTTGCTCAGTACGCTGTTTTCAGACCAATAATCCATATTTTATCATGCGTCGCTTTCAAATAGGGGTTGTATGTCGGAAGGGTCGATAAGGAGTTATTATTATGCCATCTCAATGGGAAGACAAGAACAAGCCACACCGTAATATTGTATTCGTAGGTCACGTAGACCACGGAAAGTCGACAACCGTAGGTCGTCTACTTCTGGACACAGGCCACATCGAAGAACACGTAATCGAAAAGAATGAAAAACTCGCAGCTGAATCTGGTAAAGCAGGTTTCGGTCTAGCATATGTCATGGACGGACTAAAAGAAGAGAGAGAGCGTGGAATTACCATTGACGTCGCTCACAAAGAATTCTTCACTCCTAAGTACTACTGGACTGTCATCGACGCTCCAGGTCACCGAGATTTCGTCAAGAACATGATTACTGGTGCATCTCAAGCAGATACTGCAGTTCTACTGTGTGCTGCTAACGATGGAGTTAACGCACAAACCAAAGAACACGCTTTCCTAGCCAAGGTTCTTGGTGTTAAGGAACTGATTGTCCACGTCAACAAAATGGATATTTCTGGTGTTGATTGGTCAGAAGACAAATACAACGCTGCTTGCAAAGAAGTTTCTGAACTGCTAACCATGGCTGGATTCGGAAAACAACTCAAAGATGGTAACATTCCTATGATACCAGCATCATCACTTAAGGGTGACAATGTATACAACAAGAGCGAAAACACAAAGTGGTATGATGGTCCAACATTGTTCGAAGCTATTGACGCTGCTGCAATGCCATCCAAGCCAGTTGACAAGCCTCTAAGACTTCCAATCCAAGATGTGTACAAGATCTCCGGTATCGGAACTGTACCTGTCGGCAAGATTGAAACTGGTACCCTAAATGTTGGTAAGAATATTATTTTCAACCCATCACAAAAGTCCGGTGAAGTCAAGTCTATTGAAATGCACCACACAATGGTCCAAAAAGCAGAACCTGGTGACAACGTTGGATTCAACATTCGTGGTCTTGCATCTGACGACATCCGCCGTGGTGACGTTGCTGGATATTCCGACAGTGAACCAACCTTCGTTAGACACGACGAGCATTTCGTTGGACAAATCCAACTTATGGACATTCCTAAGGCTGTTTCAGTAGGATACACTCCAGTATTCCACTCTCACACTGCGCAAGTTGCTGTGAAATTCATGGAACTACTTGAGAAGACTAACAAGTCCGGTAAAGAAGCAAACCCGTCTTTCTTGAAGACTGGTGATGCATGTCTTATCCGTTTCCAACCAACCAAGCCTCTTGCTATTGAGCAAATGGACAAATTCCCAGAACTATCCCGTTTCGCTATTCGTGACATGGGTAAGACAGTTGCTGCTGGTGTCTGTTTGAAGATCGAAAAGAAGTGATTCTGAAAAGAGAGGATAACTGGTTGGAGGATTGAATTTGGCAGCGGTAACAATTATCAAATTAACTGGTGAAAACCACAAAGATATCGATAGAGTTGCTAGCCAAATTAAAACAATTTGTGATGCTGGTGGAATCTCTCTAAGAGGACCGATTCCTCTGCCAACAAGAAGGCTAGTCGTACCTGTCAGAAAAGCACCAGATGGTGAAGGCAGTGAAACCTACGACCATTGGGAATTAAGAGTTCACAAGCGTTTGTTAGAAATGGATATCAACTCCGGTAAGGATGAGTCTGCTCTTAGACAAGTAACTAGAATCGAAATACCAGATACAGTAAGTATCGAACTTTCAATGAGAGTAGCTAATTGAGACTAGAGATTTTCAATCTCTGCCACACCTGATTCAATTAACCAATCAGCAGTGTCTTTATCGATAAAATGGATATCATCTTCTTCAAGTACCAACTCAACACCATCACCGAGCATTACCGCATCTGGTAATGATTGAACAATTTTAATTCGGACCATTTCTCCTTTTTCAGATTCCTGTTTGTCTTCAATCTTTTCAGTTATCTCTTCAACAAATTCAGTTACTTTGTTGGTTTTTGTTTTAGATGGAGCTAATTCCATCGCAGCCATGTGTTTTTCGTCACCTGATATAATCGTAGTTGACGGTTCAGTAATCGTACTGGGTTTGTTGACATCATCAGCCAAGTCTGATTTGACATATTCGTCGATGTCGGGCCATTCTTCATTGTACATTCGATCCTCTTCATCATATTGAGAATCCTTTACTTCTATTACCGTCTCATTATCTTCGATAACTAATTCCGGTGGCATCTGTCCTGTTAGGCCTTCAGGACTTTCAATAAAGGAATCTAATTGGGTTGTTCCTGGAGAATGTTTTCGCTTTGCTGAAAGACCTTCACCCAAAATTCCTTTTTGCATTGATTCCCAATCAAGAGTTTTTTTAAAACGATCCATTTGAGTTACAATTCCGTTGTAAAATGCCTTTTCAGCAGGGTCATGTCTTTGCCAATCCATTGGTGGTAAATCTTGACTTGCTCCCATTTGCGCATCAATTCTAAGTGATTGTGTTGCCAAATATTGCATCATAGTAACCAGCCTTTTACGAGACAATTCAGATGCAATACGGCGAATATTAGCCTGTCTCTTTTGTTCATTTTGAAGTCGAAGGCCGGTAATGCCGTTCATGATCATATCCTGAATATTTGAATCGATATCAGCCAGTAGTTTACCAACCATCTCCCAAAAATTTTGGCGTGGTAATGGCACTGGCATATGCCTTGATGCTTGTTGCCTTCTAGTGGCAAATAACTCTTCTTCGATATCGCGCGCTTGAGTCGCATCGAGATATCTGCCGCCCGCCATATCCGAGCCTCGAATATGAAAGGACTTGAACATTAATACTGAAACAACTCATCAACTGGTTCATAATCAAAGACCTCACCTCGCTAAGCGAGGTGCTATGAAATGACAAGCGTGTTGGTGTTGAAAAACTCTTCAATACCACATTTACGCGTCATAATCCTAACCCTGATGATGGTATTAGCCCCTCTAACCTCTAGCCTCAATGACTCTGCCTCTGCATGGGATAGTGGCCAAGAGAATAATTGGTCAAGAGATATAACCCATGATTTGACAGACAACATGAATTATGTTAACACCACTTCTTACGATGCTTTCCAAGTGCCTAGCAATCATACCATTACTCAAGCAAGCCTTGGATTATCAGGGTACTGGAATGCGGTTAATTATTCGAATACTAGTTTTGGAACTGGTACTGAAAACCAATGGAATGGGACCAATCACCAGACGGAATATGATGAAAATACTGGCAATCTAAGGCTGCTGAAAAATAATGTTTCAGATCAAATTAATGACTTTGAAACGGTTTCAAATGTTCCAAGCAACGGTTGGTTGGCCAATGGTAAGAATAGTAGTATCTGGACTATTATTCAAAATAACTCAAATCTAAATTCACAGTCTAATATGCAGTTGCCAAATAGTGGTTATCAAAACACCTCTTTTTTGGGGACTTTTGGTAACGGTGATATTTCATCCAATACCCAAACATGTATCAGAAGTCCAATCATTAATGTTCCAAGAATAATTTCCAATTACTCAATAACTTTTCAACATTGGACAGCTATAGATTCATCAGATTCTGTTTGGGTCGAATATTTGAATGAGAATAACGAATGGATATCCTTACCAATTCCCTCTAATGGTGGTATTAATCATTGGTCAGGACAAACAAATAGTTGGGATTTAGTCAATATTAGCCTTGATGGATTGCTTTCACAGAACCAATCAAGCACCTATTTTCAGTTCTGCTTGCTAACTAGTGATGTGATTTCCTCTAGAGGGGGCTGGTTTATTGACGACTTATTAATCTACAATCAGGGTGATAAAAAAGGTTCATGGTTTCATGGTAACTTTACCGAAGATTATTTGCCAAACGCATTATCAAGTCTTATTTTCCCCGTTAATTTCTCCAATATCCCTTACGTTGATGAGATTGAAATAAATATTAATTGGGATATTCAAGGTTATCTCTATGATTATCTAATGGTAGATTATTCAATTGATAATGGTACGACTTGGACCTCAATTTCAGGAACTTATGGAATTCCAGGATTGGGCATTACTTACAACGGTAATTTCTTCTATGCTGAATCAAGAGGTTGGATACCAATCTATCTTGGTCTAAATCACAATTTTTCAGTTTCAGGCGGTCTAAATCACACCTTATTAAAATTCACAGTTCACACAAACCTTCAACAAAATCATGGGGGTTCTGTTTCGTCAGGATGGGAAGGCATCGCAATTGACGAAATTGTCTTCCACCATCAGCGGGGTACTAATTTGTCCCAAAGCACGCTTTTCAAGGATTTCAATAACCCACCGAACGTCTTTGTTGACTCATCAGATGGTTGGCTGTCAAATGGCTCTGCAACCTTAAACCAATGGCAATGGACTAACACGATGGGTCTCAATGCTCAGGATTCAATTAGTTATAGTTTCAATAATTTCGCCTCCTTACCATCAGGTTGGTCAATATCTGCCCAAGATTCTAACCAATGGGAATACGGTGAAATCCCTAATAATGCAATTTATGGTCCTGACGCTTGGAATTCAGGCGACTACGGTTTTGGTATTGCCTTAGATGGCAAGTATTCTAATGAAATGCTAACTAACTTATACTCTCCAGAGTATAATCTTCCAGAAAATTCTACCTCAAGGTTGACATTTAGAAGTTGGGTTTGTACTGAAGCAAATTGGGACGGAGGTGCCGTATCTGCTTCTACAGATGGTGGGATTAATTGGTGGTACCTGCCGGCAAATATTGGTGGTTTCCACGATCAAATTTCCACAGTAAATTCTAATTCACCATTCTTTAATGAGGGTATTTTAGACGGCTCGACAATTGGTAATAATTGTCGTAACTCTTCTAGGCCATTTGATTTGAAGCAGTATGATGTTTCGAATTTGTCTGGAAATGATATTCGGTTCAAGTATTCCTTTTTCTCCGACCAACTTATTGAATTGGATGGTTGGTACATAGATGATGCTGGAATTGAAATTGATATGTACCAAGAGACTGGTACTTGGCTCTCACCAACAATTTATCCAGATGATCAAATTGGTTGGGGACAGCTAGACGGATTTGTTGACCAACCTGAGGGGACCGCAGTCAAGTTTGACATAATTGATAATTCCACAGGTCAAGTAATTCTAGGATACTCAAATCGTTCCCTTCCAATCGATATAAACCTAAATCCATTAGCGATTGATGCAATCAAGGTAAGGGTAAATTTTTCCAGCACTAACCCATATCTGACACCTTCAATCGAACGACTTGAGCTCGGGACAAATTCCTACATCGATTGGTATCACGTGAATAATGGAGTTTATTCAACTGAGAATTATTCTGAATTTTACTTATCAGAAGACAATACGATCTTAACACAATCGCAATCCTCGATCAATATTGACGTCAACCCGATTTGTCCGTTCTCATCTGCCACCGTAATCACCAATGGCAATAATATTACTCAATCTTCACAAATATTTGACCAATTCATTCAATTGACTTCTGAACTCACAAATTATCAAGAATCCAATATTCCATCTCTTAGTGATAATCTAACATTATCTATTGATACAACTGGTTCGATACAGCAAGTAGTATACCAGCCTAATTGTGTGTTATCATCAAAACAAATCGAAGTAGGCCTTGGAGATAACATGGATGAGTTATTCACGCTACCTAATTATGCTTCTTTCCAAAGTATTGCAAGTACAAATTCATTCACCAGTGTATCACTCAATGGTTCAGCGGTATTGCCAGACAATAACGGCACTTACGTGTTAGATTTGCTGAAAGACCAAACAATAAATCTGGATTATCAGATAATGACTTTGGATAATGATTTGGTAGACATCGACTCTCAATTGATTAATCTAGACTTGACTATTGATTCATTAATACAGGGACAGTTAGCAGGTCCACAATTCGCTGATTTAGCCTATGGCATTGGGCTGACCAGTTCAAACCTCAAATCATTCAGTGATTGCCCATCTAAATCCTTTGACAATGGAAGGCTTGGCATTAACATGGGTATCGCTAATTGCACGATATCCCTCACCTCAAGTACTAACTCGACAATTAACCTAAACAATTTCTTAGCGATTTCTCCGTTAGATCAAATAATCACGAACCTGTCAATTAATCAGCTTAATCAAGCGAAAAATCAGCATTTAGATAGTGGCAATCACGCCCTTCTCGAAATGCCTATTCATGTAAAGAGTGAATTTGGCAAGGTTTCGACTAAGATTAACTATACCTCATATTTGCATCAAATCGACCGAATTGATAACATTGACACAATCCAATGGCTGCCTAATACTGACATAACGTTACAAACTTCACACATACGTTTTGACCCTATCACAATGAGTGAAACCGGTTATGGGTTTGACAAAATAACGCTCGCTGCTTCAGTCGATTCAGGCGCAGCGAATGCTGAATTTATTATTGAAGTAAATGATTTGTACTCAGACCACCAATTCATCATAGTTAGTGGGTCAGAAAAAGTCTCAATCAATGATTTAACATCGAATGTTTCATGTTTGGAGGGGTACTGCTTGATAAATTGGACTATTACCAGTAGCTGGCAATTAGATGATATTGATGATGTCAATTGGTTAATCTCTTCCACTGACTTTGAGGGTTTAGTGACTGGGCCTACAACTGTTAAACGACAGACACAATTTAATGAGATTGAAAATGATTTGGAGATATTTGAATTATCGGTAAGTGATTCAAACTCAAGAATCATTAGCGATTGGACAAATGCTAACTGGCCGTATCGATTTAACAGCCAAGAAATATTATCAGTAAGTGGCCAGGCTAGGTTTCAAGGTATTACCGATGGATTGGTAAACTCAGGAGATGGCGAGGTCGCCATAATCCTCACCGCGGTGCCTCCGACAAATCTATCAGGTGGTATTGATGAATGGCTTGGTGAACCGGTAAGTTGGTCACAGTCATGGTTTGTCGAATTAGGCGAAGATGGTAAATTCACCGTTGGCATCAGTACTCCAAGCAATAATGAAGTGCCAAGTAATACAAATCTCAAACTACATGCACAGTTATCTCGCTTGGGTCCACTAGACGATATTAGTGCTAATTCATTAGACCAAACCTCACCAAATATTGGTACAAAATTAATTTTCGATACTGGCAGTCCGCAAATTAAAGCCATCAATATCTATGACCCATCAGGTCTGACTACAGCAGATGGCCACATATGGACCTTAGACCAAGATATACCAATTCAAGTTAATATTGAAGATATAGAAGGTTTAGACACAGAATTGACTGTTTATACTTGGGCAGAATATACCGATGACCAAAATGGTGATGGGTTGATGGATGAGGCAGAATATCGTCTCACAACTGTTTCGGTTAACTACGCTTCAACCTCAGCTATGGTGGACATTCCTGCTATTTCGTGGCAAGAAGTCAAAGGTCCACTGTCCAGTGGTAAGCTTAGCATAGTTCTGCAAATAAGTGACTTAGCCGGCAATGCATTAGCCAATGGTGGAACATTTGGAGAGACTACTGATGCAGCAACGATATTGGTTCAAGATCAACTGCAAACGTTACTCGACACTTCAGCTCTATCATTGGACCACTTTGATAATAAATTACTACCAACCTATGAACATACATTCAGTTACTCATTAACAGATTTCAACGGTATTGATTCTTTAGATTCGATTACTCTAGCTCTATTAGGTAGAGAATCACCAGATCAGTGTAATATTGATTATTATCCACGAACATCATCCACAAATTATGATGAGAATTGTTTTATCTATCCTCCAATGACCCAAGTAACTAAATTCCAAGGTGTTCAAAAATGGTATGTTGAAGTAAAATTTGCCATAAGTTGGCAAGCCGCACAAACCTATGCCAAAGATGGTGGTATACCTTCGCTAAAGGCGTTTGATGAGGGACAAGATTTGTTGCTAGGTACGTCTTTACTACGCAGTTTTACTTGGCAATCCAACACCGAGATAATTACTAACCAATTGGCATTTTCTGACCAAACCTTACCCACAGGCCAGTCAGATAATTCTTCAGCGTGGGTCAGTCCAAGTGATGAGTTGACAATATCTGCAATGCTGCTACACAATGGTAGCCAGCAAATTATTAGTAACTTATCCGACATGAATTCCTTGGGTTGTATTATCGACGGTGTGTCTACAGAATCTATTACTGCGGAATTTTCTAACGGACTTTTACAATGTAATATTACGGTGCCATCCAGTAGTTCAAGTTCCGTTTTTGATGTACAACTGTGGGTATTATCTGATGGTGGACAGTTTAATTCAACCGTAAATGGAACAATCAAAGTTGACAAAGCGCGTCCAATACTAAATCTGGCATTAGGTGATTTACTCCGACTGGATTCTGACAAGTTAGTTGAAGTGAGGTTTAGTGCTGAAGTCTATGAAACAACTGAACTGATTAATCCGGAATTAATCGTTTACTGGAATTTAGTACGCGATGGTCAACAACTGAACCAAGAACCATTTACCTCCTCTCTTAGTTTGCAAAGTTTAACAGATTCATTGTACAAATTTGACGACATAGTCAACCTAAATCAAACTGGCGAGTTTAACATCAGTGAAGGTGATGAGTTGGTTATTTGGCTGACTATGCCAGATAACTCAGGTAAACCTTTGATGGGTTTTGGTACGATTGAAGAACCGCTAATTCCTAAATTGACTTGGATTGATTTTGAACCGGTGATTAACCTTGTTGAACTGCGAACTGATAATCCCGTTAATGGTGAGCCGCTATTGGTGACTACAAGGCTGGTTAATACTGGTCTAGAGCAAGGCCAAGTAACTGTGCAGATCTCTGATATTAATGGCAAATTACTTGCGTCAAAGGACGTGGTTATTGACGGAGGTGCCTACAAATTAATCGATTGGGAAATTGAAGCATGGGCAGTAGGCGATATTCAATTAATTGTTAGTTTACCTAATTATTCCCAAGCAGTATTGTTAGAGATTGAAGATGTTGAAGAATTTCAGTCCTCTCAAAGAGATTTGATGGGCACCATTGGTCTGCTGATTATTTTTGTTGTGGTTATAGTCGGTGGCTTTGGTTATGCGTATCTGCAAAGAGCTAAAGATTTAGAGCAGTACACTAAAATTCACATTAATCAAATACGTAGTCAGAAGCGATTAGATCGAGAAAACCTAGCGCAAAACGACCTCCCCTTCGAAGAGGAATAATCAAGAATGAAATGTCCCACGCCTGTAACATAAGCCGGGGTTCCCGAGCGGTCAAAGGGGGTGGACTCAAGATCCTCT
>JAQXFJ010000006.1 GCA_029250385.1 Candidatus Poseidoniaceae archaeon
GGGAGAGATTATATTCTCAGAAGCAATCATACCCAAGCCATTTCTATACAAATCACCGCTAGCTTTGGTAGCATCCATTACTGCGTTGGCTTTTGCTAATGTTTCATTTTTTGGTTTCCAAGCACCCGGCATATCAGTCATAGACCGGGGTAGGCAACTAGGTCTTTGAACAAATTGATTAATCGTTAATTATTTTTTTTCCTTCGAGATGGCGGTCTTCTCGAAGTTTGAACTTTTGATTTGGGTTCAAATTTTGGTTTGTTTGAATTTCTCTCGGAGATGATTGTATTAGTCGGAATACCTCTTTTTGATAAATTCAAAGTATGGGCTGGACGAGCTTTACCTGGAATCTTGCCGGTTGGGCGCGCCCCCACTCCCTTCTTTCTATCAATATATCCAGCTCTGCCTCGATAAGCCACCTTGCCAATTAATCGCTCCAATACTGGAGTACTTGATTCGTCTTCCTTAGGACGCTTTAACCACCAACCATCACCTAATGGTTTGAGTCTTGGCGGGCGAGATTTCACCAATTTATTGCTTCGTCTTTTTAATCTTGATTTAATCGCTTTATCTGGCTCATTGGGTAAATGTTCGGTCATCCATCCTGGAAGTCCGATATCTAGTACCACCCCATTCACCGACACTAATATTCCAGACAAAAGTAAGTGAGTTCCAACTGGGATATTATCCCTTTTGGGAACTACTTTGAAACGTTTCATTCGCTTGGCATAAGCGACCATAGCCTTTTGATCTCGATGTCTTATTAATTTCCTTTGCTGTCGTAAAACTCTGCGACTGGTTGAATGAGTTGTGAGTAATATAACTGTACAAATTAGTCCTTCCATTTGACCAATTTCGGTAAATACATATATCCCAAGTAGGAACCAAAGCGGTATAAGAATAAAGAAATTAAACACAAATGATAATTTGCCAGATTGATACCTAGGCGTCATTTGCTTCCTTGTTGCTTCATGAGCAGTAATCAATAGATTAGCATTGATTGCTTCATCCATACCACCTTTAACATCAAGTGCTGCAACAGAATTACATGGTGCTTGATTAATCCATTTCTTCATAGACTTACCTTCTCCATTAACTAATGCTACCTCAAACTCTTCAGCATCAACTGGCTGGCCAAGTATTGCTGAAAGAGCCATTACTCTTGGATCATATTTGTCACTTTCATTAAGTTCTGCCATTATTGAACGAGCACTGTGCCAGTCACCTTTGTCAATTAAGCATAATGAAGCAGCAATCCTAGGTCTTACTCCAGTAGGGTCTGCCCTGACTAATTTTAGAGAAATTTCTAGCGCCTCGTTATGCATTCTTTGGGCACGCATTAGTGAAATCATGGACAACTGAGCATTTCTAGAGAGTCGATCTTTGTTTAGAAAATCATTATTCGGTTTAGGGTTCCAACCTCTAATCATTTGAGTTAAATGTTGTAAATGATTGATACATGAGTTATTTTCCCAGTCCCAAAAATCATCTTCTGAAACATTGCCACTCCATGGGTCCAACCATTCACATACGAAAGCCAGTAATTCTGGTTCATCA
>JAQXFJ010000008.1 GCA_029250385.1 Candidatus Poseidoniaceae archaeon
CTTAGAAGCATCTGATGCATGCCCAGTCGAAATCATCAAGTTTGAGTTAGTAACTGATGGTGCAGAGGTTGTCGAAGTGGAAGCCCCTACTCAATTAGCAGTTGAGGCAGCTGCACCTGCTGTAGCAGCAGTTGCAATTGCCGGTGCAGCAAGCGCTGAACTAATGTCCGTTATGGAAGGTGATAGGTCTTTAGCAATTTTATTTGGTTCACAAACTGGAAATGCTGCTGCTTTGGCAGAAAAGACGGCGAAAATGGCTGCTGATTATGGATTGATTCCTACCGTTTACGATATGGACGGATTTGATGCAGCAACACTAGCAACTCACAAACGCACCCTGATAATCACTTCAACCTGGGGCGAAGGAGAAATGCCTGACAATGCTGAAACATTATGGCAGGCGGTAAATTCTAACTCTCCTTCACTCTCCGGAGTAAATTTCAGTATTTGTGCAATCGGGGACACAGCATATGACGAGTTTTGTAAAGCTGGAACTGACTGGGATGATAAATATGAATCGCTAGGAGCTAGTAGAGTCCACCAAATTCAACTGTGTGATGTTGACTTTGAACCGCCATTTGTTACATGGGTGGCACAGGCTTTGCCAAAGATTGCCTGTGTTGACTCATCGGGAACCCTACAAATCGAGCTACTCGATGAAATGATTGCTTATGGTTCAAGCGGAGATGACGAAGTAGTTTCAGGAGATTTTGCCCCTGGTGTTGTAGATCAAACCGAATTAACTGTAACAGTCGAAATCTTCCGTTACTGTCCAAGTGCAGCCGAATCCGGATGGGATACAATTGTTTGCTCACTTCCTGCTAATGCCTCCATACAAGACATGTTACTTGCCATTAAGAATGATGTTGATGGAAGTCTGACTTTCAGGATGGGTGACGGCAGTGGCACTGCAAGTTGTGGAATTAGAATCAACGGCAGACTCGTTCTTGCAGATATAACATCAATTGGAAGCGTTGTTAAATCAGATGGTAGATTAAAAATCGAACCACTATCTGGATACCCGGTCATTAGAGATTTGATGGTAGACTATTCGAAGTTTGAAGAAAACCGCATTAAAGCGAAGCCATGGATGCAATCTAATCCTCGTGAGGGAGAGTACCTGTTAAACGGTATGGCAGTTGGAACAATGTCTAAAGAAGCAGCGTCTAAACTACATTCTTCAAGTGATATTAAATCGTATTATTTACTTCACTCAATGTCTGATACAGTTACTTATGATTCAAAATACGAAGGCCCGGGGATTCATCTACAAAGATGGAATCGAGTCATTGACCCAAGGTCCAGTGAGAAATTCAAAACCTCACTTATTGATTCTTTAAACAACTCAACTGGAGTTTGGGGAGAAGCCGATTTGGCATCGATTGCTAGGTATGGAAAAGAGGGTAAAACAGCCTCATCTGGCCTTAATGATGTCCGCTCTTACATCCTAAACCAAACCAACTACCGAGGTCCGCATGGAAGACTGGTTAAGTGGTACGGAAGAAGCGTCAAATGGACCGGTAAGTTGAATGAAACTACGCTATATCGCCAAGTTCTTGGCCCTATTGGCCTATTGGGTAACATTTTTGATGGCGTTTCTGCCCGAATGGTGCTAGGATTCACTAGAACTGGTGG
>JAQXFJ010000110.1 GCA_029250385.1 Candidatus Poseidoniaceae archaeon
AACAATATAGTATGCAAAATCATCAACATTAGAAACAGTCCATACGATATCGATAGCAGTTCCATCATCTTCTGCATGGTCATAAGCATTGACAGAGTCAATGCGGTCAGGAGTCCCACCACTTCCTACGGTGTTCTTAAACGGTGTTGCAGATACTCTTTCAACATCGACTAAATCAACATTTAACCAGTCATCATATGCAACAACAGCAAGCAGGTATGGCTGACCATCTTCAAGTTGAGTGCCATCATAATTGTCAATTATCGCGCTTGTTGTACCACAGTCATCGATTATTTCTGCTTGACTAAAGCCCCAAGCATCTAGTGATTGCAAGATTTCAATATCGGTCTGTCCATCGTCTGGCATGACCCATACCTCATAGAATGTGCAATCGTCAGCAGTACTCTGGTCCCAAGAAATAGTAATTCTGCCCCCATCGTCATCAGGGGTATCTATTGCCTCAACATTCTCCAACTTAGGCGGTGGCGTTAGGTCGTTTAATCCACCAGTTGGTACTACCGGACCGATTACAGTCGGGTTGAAAATATCTTCTTGCCCGGCATCATCTACGCATGTAAGGGCAATCCAGTATGGCCTTCCAGGGTTTAATTGAAGCACAGTAGTATTGCCTTCTGTTGGAGGTAAATCTGCAGTAGGAGTCAAACCAAGTACGTCATTGATATCAATGGTAGATGAGTAGATTCGAGTGCTAGCCAAATCTAAAGAAGTACATCGAGCCCATTCTAAGTCAAGATCGCCATCTTCGCCTCCTTCATGTGGACCAGCTTCAGCCCAAAGTGGCGATACCGGTATTTCATCAGTAGGAATTGCCGGCCCCATTTGCATGGAAGGATTACCCAACCGACCATCATCGTATTCAACTACAATTACCGCATAGTAAGCAACTCCATCAGTCAATGGTGCTCCGTTAGCAGTAGTGACCTCGCTTTGTAATCTACTGTGCAAGGAGATGGTTTTGTCTACTACTCTGCCTGCTAAGTCATCAGCCGTGATGCCGAATGTGCCTGAAGCGCTGGTGAAAGGTCCTTCACTGACATAAACCAAATATCTCGCGAAGTCATCATCGTGGACCAAAGTCCATGATGCAGTTAGTGCCCCACCGCCATCATCAGGGCGGTCTACTAGATTCGTGAGGTCAATTGGAGTTTCTAACTTAATGTAATCATAAGTAATTCTTACTTCTAATGAGCCATTGCTTGGTGAGCGAAGGTTCAGCTGTACAAATTTAGTGCCGTTAATCTGAACAGCATTATCAACTGCTGCTTGTAATGTATTGGATAGTTGTGGGTCATCTGATAGATTAAGTGTTACTGCATATTTCAAACTATTAGATTGAGCCCAAGTCGCTGCACCGCTGACAGGTGAGGAAAAGGCTAGAGGCACACCTTGGAATAACAGGTTGTGAACACCAGGGGTTCCACTATCTTGGTCTAGGGTGATTGGATTTACCGTATCAGCCAGTTGAATTTGAACACCAGGATGGGTCATGTTGGTAATGTCTAAATTTACCAGGTTGAACCCCATGGTAAGAGGATCGGCCCGGCGCAACTCAAATCGTTCTAACGGCGTCCATTGTGGATTATTCATCCAGCCAAATAAGCCGCCATCGTCTGTAGCAAGCCATAGATAATCAGAAGAAATATCTCCCCCCGTTAGAGTGAAATCTGGTATGATGAACACCTTAGAGACAGAGTGTGCAGGCGTTCTTGCTTCTAGAATGGTGACGACGTTATTGCCGATAGCCATGATTTGGTCACCGTTACTAACAAGTTTTTCGACAGGCCAGCTAGATATCTGGAATGCAGAAGCTCCATCTTCGAATTGATTGTTCAAACCGTTCCAGTGAGTCATAGGGCCGACATCAGTAGCAATGTGAAGGCCCCAGAAATCGCTGGCAACTGCTGTTATTGTATTGGACGGTAGTTGGTCGAATCGATGAGTTGCAATAACTAATCCTGAGGCCTCATTAATGCTAGATACTCCAGGTCTTTCACTGCCAGCACCATCGTGGCTAACATGGATTTGGACATTCCCAACATTATCAGTAGTTTTTATCAAGCCCCAGGTAGATGTTCCAATCATGCCATTTGCGCTGGTAAGTGTATTGATCGAATTAGTATTGATATCTATTTTTACCAAACCAGACGGTGTTGCAGCCCATAGATTTGGATCTTCAAAGACGAGGTCTTGGATTATATTTGATGGCAGACCATCAGTACTAGTAATCGGGTTTAACCAATCACTGGTTTGGAAAGACCATCTTCCAATGCCGCCATCTGTGGCAATGTACATGATATTGTTATCAGTTTCAAACCCGTTTACTATGTTGGAGGGTAGTCCAGCAACAAGACGACCATTGCCAAAAGTATCAGTCAAAGTATCGAACACTTGGACTCCAGCAGACGAGCCGAAATTACCCTGCAGACCGACGATTAAATCAGTCCCAACCAACTTCAAACCATCCATGTTATTGTGCAATGCTCCGTTTATTGGGACCAATGAAGCAGAGACAGTATCTAATTTCATTAGTCCAGCAGGAGAAGTTGAGATGTAAAGGTCAGTGCCAACTAACTGAGTATCCTTAGCTTGTGAGTTTGCCGGCAAAGTCCACCCTTGTTGCCACTCTACTGTGCCATCGTTTTGCCTTTCACCTTGCAAAATACCAGCCCCAGTCGATTGGCCAAACCCAACGTTCTCTCCAATTGTAGTAACCCATAGATGAGTGCCATTACCAGTCATAGTTGTTACCTGTCCGCTAACCAATCCGGGTTGATTGTAAACTGTACTTTGACCGCTAGTATCCAAGTAATCGACACGACTGTAGCCAGATGAACCTCCGGCTTGACCAAGTAACCAACCTGCTCCAGTCCATTGGAATGAAGTAACAGAGGAGCCTTGTGCGTTGGAATTAACTTGACTAGTAATTGCTCCAGAAGTTGATATTACGGAGTAGCCGCCACCAATGATGTTTGAACCATCTTGTCCAAGGCCGTGCCCCACAATCAGTTTACCAGAGTCGTAACCAATCGCATCCCACCAAATTCTATCACTTGGAAGGTTATGGGTTTGGGTATTTATGTCCGCTAGCCATTGCCCGGTATTCATATTGTATTTTTTGATGGGCTGTTCATCTTCGTAAAAAGTAACATATAGTGTATCAGTTGAAGGGTCACAGGCAACGCCAGAGACTCGTCCTTCTCCAAGAGATGCTTGAGTGAAAGTATTGACAATAGTTGAATTTGTCAAATCAATTTGTTCTATTCCGCCATTATTGTCGTAAATACCAACATTAAGCAAACCTCCACATTCTGCCATAGTTAGCGGATAACCTCTTTGAATACCATTCTGACCGTTTGAAGTAAACACATTCCAACTAGCACCGTTCCAGTGAGAAATCGCACCACCTTGGAAACCGCCGAAATTCGAGCCATCCCCGCCACCGACAACAAGATCAACGCCATTAGTCCACAATTCATAGATTTCTTCTCCAGCATTGTTTGGTAGCCCATTGTTTTCTTCCCAAGTAGGAAGCCAGCCGCCATTATTACTGTCATATCGGGCCACTCCCGATTCGGTGGCGAACAATGTTTCACCATCATATTCGACAATTTCTCTTATTGGGAAATCAAGTCCATCATCGCTGTTCCAAGAGCCGACAAAGCCCCCTGTGTTGTCGTATAGGTCAAGTTTCAACTCTCCCCAAGAAATCCACATTTCTCCATTGGAAGTTTCGTATGCAGTCACTCTGTCAACCTGACCAGTTGGCTCAATATTTTCACCCCAATCGCCATCACTAATATTCCACTGTGCAATACCGCCACGACCGTCATAATAGTCGGGGAAACCACCATTTGAAGCAACACCAGTCACGATTACATCATCTATCAAACCCATTCCCCAAGCAGGTCCACTATTGTCATCAAGCTGAATACCTGCATCAATATTTGATAATTGATTGAAATTAACAAGGTCAATTCGATAGAAACTGTTACTGTCATCTCCTTGATGATAATACATGACATCATTGTAAACTATCATTTGATATGGCTCACCGTTTCCTAGATAAATCGAATTAGATTTTTCAATGTCAAAGACTTCTACTTGGTTTACTACATCGATTAATTGGAAGCCATCCTCTCCACCGATCCATAATTGGTCTGGATTAATGTCTGCAACTAATCCGGTGACAAATTGATTTCCGTCATCTAAGACGTCATCTTCAGTCCATGTAGGTAGCCATGAATTTGTTGATATCTCATATCTAGCAATACCAACGCCGTTTAATCCGACATATGCAATATCACCAATAACCTCGACAGGAGCATTATCAGTATCTTCACTGGCTTCCCAAGTATCTATCACTTCAAATGGATTAGCAGTTAGAATTCCAACACCGTCATTGGTTCCACCGTAAATTTGAGACCCGTCAGTGCCGACAGAATATGTAGCCCAATCTGGCATACCATCAAACACATTTTGGCAATCGTCAACCACTAATGTGTTAGTTGGATATTTACAAACGCCACGGTCTGTGCCGACATAGATGTCAGTACCAAGCAGTGTAAAATCAAAGAATTGATCTGGTTGTGTCACCCAACTTTGACCTCTTCCAGAGAAATCTACAGACTGTACTCCGTCCCATTTCACTGCTCCATCATCAGCGCCGATATATAGCGCAGACCCATCAGATATTAGCGCGTAAATGTTGTCACTAGGGAGGAAATCGAATCCATTACTTCCTCCGATGCTTGGTAATGATTCGGTAAAAGGGATTAAAATTTCACCGTTAGTCAAATCTTTTCTTACAACTCCGTAGCCAGGCAGACCCATGTGCAGGATATCATCAAACACTGCCAGAGGTACATTGTTGGCGTTATTGACTCCTGTTGATCCCCAAGGGGCAAGGAACGTTTCATTAGTCATATCAAAACGAGCAAGTCCAATATCAGAAGTTGCAATATATGCCATATTATTGAAGGTCGCGATGTCTTTTATTATTGAAGAACCCAATCCAGAGTTTTCGTCATAGGTTGTTATTGAGTTACTAGACATGTCGATTATGGAAACTGCTGAATCAGAGTTAACCGAGAGCAATTTATTACCAGAAATTGCTAGTCGGTTTACATTATTACTAAACAATCCATCACTATCTGACCAAGTTTGTACTATGGTTCCATTACTGAGCATTTTGTGAGCGCCCGTGTTCTGTCCTGCAATGTAAATATGCACGCCATCGGTAATCAGATGATTGACATCATCGCCAATCAACTGTGGCG
>JAQXFJ010000175.1 GCA_029250385.1 Candidatus Poseidoniaceae archaeon
TCCAAGTTATGTCGTTTTCCATCTTAGCGTAAGGGTCTAATACGGTCATGTAGATTTCTCTAGAATTATTTGTTGCAACGAAAACCATTGCTTCTACTAGCTGAGCCATATTGTTAGAGCCTCCTGAAGGGAACTCATACGCCTGTCCTCCAGCATTTACTGTTCTAGGGTTGTTTGAAGGATCGGAGCCTGGACAATTTCTGGCTTGTATTGATACGACGCCATTTGGACATTTAGCTAAATCAAGGAAGTGAGACTGTACTGGTGCATTGCTATTACCATAGCCTTGACCATAAAGACCAATTGGTATTACCCCCGCCTTGACGCAATTATCGTGAGCCTCATCTATTGAATTGATATCGTCTGCTTGTTGGGATTGATCTCCATCTTTAGGACCTTCATCAGAAACAGGTAAGACGATTTTAGTTGCATTTGGGTTCCACTTGTGATCTGCCGAAGTTGCCGGATTTCCTGGGATATTTCCGTTGGTATCTTTCCAAGAGAGACAAGCCCAGTTAGTTCCTGGACCCCAATCTTCTCCTGAGCTGCCAGAATACGGATTGCCGTTGTAGATTGTATTGCCTAGGGACCTTATTCCGCCAGAATCATCTCCGTCACCAAGAGGTGTGGACCTTGGGCCAGAATTTTGATTGAATCCAGCGCAATCTCCACTGTCGGCTGCGCTTGGAAGTCCAAACCCGCCATCTAGCCCGTAGATTGTTTCATAGACAGTCATGTTGGCGACTTCAAGTAATGGTTTGATACCCTCAAATGAAGAGCCATCTGAGAATGTACCGCCGTAAATTACTGTGCATACATCGGCCCATTCAGAATACATCGATCCTGAGGTGTCAATCACGAATACCAATTCTACTTTGCCACCTCGTGTATCGTCCCAAACAATTTGCACTTGGTCGTTAGCATCGACGACAATGTCTGGGTGCCCTTTGTGCCCAATAATTGGCGTAATCAATGTGTCATCAAATAGTACAATGACGTCGTTGGTGACAAAATCGGGTTGAAGCATGCTGTAGTATATTTGCGGCTGATTGAAGAATTTCTCTTCAGAATCATATTCATCTTGCCATGCGATGTGAAGATTACCTTTAGAGTCGACATCAATAGATGCCCAATCTCTATCTTGGGCCCTTTGAGACACTACGATGTCATCAATGCCTGTTATTGAATTATCAGTAGATGATTGCCCATTGAATGGTTGAATTTTGTAAGGGCTAAGAGCGGTATACATTATTTTGTGAGTTCCTGATTTATCTGTCCATACAATGTGTATATTGTCATCTTCATCGGCTACCACATCGGGGTGCCAAACTTTGTGAATTCCTGCATTGGTAATCTGGGTTGCATCAATCAGTGTTTCTCCGTTACTAGCAACCATCGAATAGTACAGATGCAAATTGTTCCTTGCCCATATGATGTGAACATTGCCTTGACTGTCTCCGACTATTGCTGTTTGCGTGTCAGATGCTGATCCGCCATCAACAATTTGTTGAGGCTCAGTAATTACTACTGCATTGGCCTCAGCAAAATCGCTTGCAACTACCATTCCCGAAAGGGCTGAAAGAAGCATAATTGTTACTAAACTGATTGATTTGAATGTTTGACTCATGGATAACCCTCGCTTATAGCGATTTTATCCATGTCTTCTTCATACTTAACTGCGACCCATTCAGGTCAGTTTTGAGAGTTACTAAACTAAGCCCATTCTGATGGGTCAAAACTAGTGCCGAAGGACATTTTTTCATCAAATTCAATTTCAGGACTCTCTGTTTCGGTTTGAGTAATATCGATGTTGTTTAATCGTTCTTTTTGCGCTGCCTCGCGATTTTCCCAATCATCTACAGGGCCGGGTTTGCCAACTCCAGGACCGTATGAATATTTTATTTCATGAATTATTCCTAGTTTGGCTAGCCAAAGACGCCTTAATGAGTGCATAAATTCATGCTTGGTGATTCCATCAAACCATATTGGTAAACTAACATTAAATGCTTGAAGAGGTCCTGGTTTCTTGTTAGCTTCATGTCCCATGTGAATCCCCCAGTCCACAGAGGAGCTGATCAATTGAAGTCGGGCTTCGTGAATCCATTCAGACCAGCCATCATTATCATCTTTCATGTGGTTTTTCATTTCCTCTTGCTGGCCTTTGTCTACTCTAGTCATACTAGAAATAGCAATCAAATCGCGGTTTTTGGGAATAACTACGGCAAACATATGCCCTTGCTTTCCTTGTGGATATTTTATCAAAATATGAGCGTGCGCTCGGCCATCGGGTTGTTCTTTGACAAAGAGCCTCTCCTCGCCTAACCACTTCCGTACCATGGACACTATCTCGGTTGGAGTCACATCTATAGCGAGAAACTCATCTCGTTTCAATTGTGCCCATGATTCAATCAAAATCTGCCAATTCAACTTTTATTTTACCAAGCAAAGAGGCAAGTTCTTGTTTATCCGAATTAGAGAATCTAGCCCTTCGATAAGAGCCTCTGAGATCAACATAATCGTCCCAGACCAAAGAAAATAATCTTCCAGTTAGTAAAGAGACAGGGAAGATCAACAACCACAGAATTCCTACCGCAGACCAAACTGCAATACTTTCTTGTCCAATAGCCGTAGTCCAGTCAAATCCAAACATAGTGTCAATCTCACCTGATTGCCAAAACAGCAAGGCGACAATAATGGTCGATGAAATTGGCCAAATCGTAATTGAGCCAAACATAGCCGCCAAGAATTGATATGATGTTCTAGCATCAATTCCTTCATCAGTCGAATCTCCTAGAATTCTACCGAGGGCAATTTGAGGCAGCAAAGATATTAGGAACACCGGAGAAAGAAGAAGGAATAATGCGATTCTTGAGATTGCTAACGGGGTTTTGAATAATTTCGCTCTTCGCAAACCGGATGATTGGTCGTTTAAGTCCCTCCCATCTAGGCCATTATTATGTAAAATATCAGCTGCTTGTTCGGCTTTTTCTACTAATGGGTGGGCAATCTTGGGTGGTTGTAAGTTATCGGCCTCTAATGACCGGTTTTCGTCGGAAAAATGCTCCCTAAAGTGTCGTGCTAACTTGACTTCATGGCTCCAAGATTTAGGCGCGTTGCCATCAAGCCTTCCCTTCACATGACCGAGAAGTTGTAGCCCGCGATACTCTTCCCATGAATTAACATCCGGGCTAAGCGGTACTAATTTCTCCCTCAGATTATCACGAAGACGATATACTGATTCTGCTGGTGGTTCTGACCAAGTGCCACCTCTAACTGCTTCTATCAAATTTTGCGGAATATCTTCGCTCTCAACCTGAATTGGCTTGCCGTACTCGACCCATACGTCTGTTCTGAAGTGTTCTTTTTGCCTAAAATGAAGGCCTAATGGAATCAATACTGGCAATGGTTTGTTGGAGGTTGCAGCTAGAGCCCCTGCGGCCAATACAGTCCTCATTGGCCCAGTGCGAAATCTAAGCATGTAGGAATTATTGTGGCTCGTTCCTTCAGGGAATAATACGCACCCATAGCCATTAGCAATTCCCGAGGCTAGAGTCATCAATGAACGTCCGTTGAGGAAATTCGCCTCTTCTTCTGTACATCCACCTCGAAGTAATTCCGCTTTCCTAACCACTGGTTGTACCGCCATTCTTCTGGTCCACCAGCCAAGCATTGGTCGAGTTACTAAGTCATGACGAGCCCCTAACACAAAATATCTAGGGTGATTAAGTGTTATTTGTAAAGCGTCAAGCACTCCGTTGGTGTGCCAAGCACAACACAGCGAACCTCTATCTATTGGAATATTTTCGATGCCTGACGCTTCAAGTGAACGAAATTGTACCTTACTTATTCTATTACAAATCCAATAAATTAGTTTAGTCCAAAAATAAGAACCCGGTGTTTCTCCTTCAAAAGAAGGCATTGGAGTAGTCAATAATTTATCCATCTTCATATTTTTAGCTGATTTTGATAAATAGGGTAAGGCATCACCCCGTTGGTCTAATACTCCGTCGTTCATATCTTCTGGATCTGGATGCTTCATGAAGTCAACTCCGCAACTTGTTCAGATAATTTCGCAAGAATGGCGTGATTTGGTTCGCCAACTGGTTTTGTTTTTGGCCACATGGACATCAATGTCATACCTCCGTCTCCCTTTGTTCTAGGTATTACATGTACATGTACATGAGGTACTTCTTGGCCGGCGAGTGGCCCATCATGTATGCAGATAGTGAAATCTCGAGTCGAGAATATCTTACCCAATTTTAGTTGCGCATCTTTTACTCCTGAAAATAATCCTGCTATTTCTTGGCCATTAAGCTGGGATAGACGGCTTACTGCCTTGTGAGGTACTACTAGTGTATGCCCTTCCCGTCGTGGGAAAATATCTAGAAATGCATACCAGTTATTACCACGCCCAATCTCATGAGATGGAATTTCACCTGACAGGATTTTTTCGAATAACGTTTGGTCGCTCATACCTATGCTAGTACAACCCAGTTTTTGTTTTTCACTGAGGTGCAAGCACCCAATTGTCCTTCTGGCCCTTCCTTACTGCAAGGGTCCCAATATTGCCTTCATTATCAACGGTAATATGGTGGATTAACTCAGGGTTTTCGTCTTTGAAGTCGGCTCTATTGTGTACTCCACGCGACTCGTTTCTAGCCATTGAAGCGCGGATTGAACAAGTTAGTAATCGAATACCTGCTTGTATTCGAGTCTTGGCGACAAAGTTGGTATTTGCAATTAGTGAGGTTTGGTCTAAGTGGATAGACTGCGCTAATTCTGTAGTTTTAGATAATTCTTCTAAGTATTTAGCTAATTCTTCGGCGCTGTTGGGGCTTGAAGTGAATTTAGTTGCAACGTCAAGAAGCGTTGAATCAATTGAGCCTATTCTTCTTACCGTCTCAGCAGATTCCTCATCTCCTGTTATGTGATGATTGTCAATACAGCGTTGTAATGCTAGGACCAGGTTTTCAGTGTTAGCAAAGGGTTGGGACTTAACCCATTCAGCTGCATGAGTTCCAGCATTGTTCCCGCCTGACAAACTGTCCAGTAGTCTATTTCCTGGAAGTGTTCCTGCTCCATTTAATCCAGAGCAGGCGGAGTCTCCTGCTGCATAGAGTCCAGTAAACCATCTTGACCAAGTACCTACAACAGCTCTGCCGTGTTCATCTGTTGGAATTCCCCCGATAGTTTGCTCTACTCTATTTTCAAGCCCTACTGTAAATTTTTCCATGTCAACGCCTGTAGCGCTTTTTACCGTTCTAAAAACTGAGTTCCACCATACTTTGTTGTCCCCCATGTCACGTCCATCTAAAACGGCTGGGCCTGTTTCTAATACGGTTTCACAGAGTTCGACCATTGAATCCGCCGAAAAGGTGTCGCCAGAAGCATTGCACAGACTTGCTCCGTACCCAAGTATTGAGGATGATATGGTTAGTTTTGTGTTTGCCACCCCTAACGGCGTTTTAGCAATAAATTCCATGCCCCTCAATGGCATGCCAGCCTGTAAAGCTAGATCAATTCCAAAACCAATAGCAGTTCCTTGGAAGAGTCCTTCAAAGCCGCCATCGGCAATAATCACTGCCTTTGTTT
>JAQXFJ010000177.1 GCA_029250385.1 Candidatus Poseidoniaceae archaeon
CCCAAGTGTATGTCCAGGAGTATGATATATCTCAAATGTAAGGGAACCAAGTTCTAATGTCATATTATCTTCAAGTTGTTTATCAGCTATCGCTGGTGTTGGTAAATTGAATCCCCAACGCTGAGCTGAAGTTTGGGCTAATGACTGCAAGTAATCGTCTTCGGGATGCAAGTACCAACTTACATGATACCTTTCAAGCAAATATGGTATCTCCCCGGAATGGTCAAAATGTGCGTGGGTATTTACCAATGCGATTACTTTTCTTTTTGAAAGCCCAAAAGAGTTCATGGCGTCAAAGCTACTTGGACCCTTAGACCAATCCGGCCCTTGTCCAGAGAAATCTTCAATCCAAGATATTATTCTTTGAGTTTCAGAACCACCGTCAATTATCACGGTATCTCCGGTTTTCAAGTCAGTCACAACAGAACATCGCATCGCTAAGGCGCCAACAATGAACGATTCAACCCACAAGTCATTATTAAGCAATTAAACCACCTCAATTTGCACAGAGTCTGCGGTAGAATTACCTTCTAAATCACTAACTCTTAATTCAAAACGATACATTCCGACACTAAGTTTGGCCCTAAATTTCGTAAGTGTTGAAATTTCTCTTCCAGTATCATCTTTCCAAGACCATTTGATTATTTTTCCTTGCTGGTTAATGGTGCCTGTACCATCAAGAATTATTACCGCAAAATCATCATCCCCAGAATGATAAGTCATATCATTACCTGCATTCGCAACCATAGGCTTGTTTGTTATTACATCATCTAATAATTCATCCAAAAGTGAATTATCATCTAATTCTGAGTCATTTGATATTTTTTGAGAGTAATCACTATCTTCAATAATGTCACCTAATGCATCTAACAAATTGGTAAATTCTTCATCTTTAATAGCTAAATCTTTATTTTTCATACCACTATCAAGGCTCATTAGTTCTGTCATCTTGGTATCATCGGAATAAATTTGGTCAGCACTTAATTGGGTAGTTACTTCCTTTTGCTCAAACCATAATGTTAATTCTGACTTGTCAACTTTTATTAGTTCCTTATCGAATTCTAGACACCCAATCGGTTCGCTGTCAGTGAAGTCATTTTGATCATCGCCAGCGAAATATAAACAATTGGTTTTGCTAGAATAAACTGAATGCTGCACAATACCTTGGTGTTCCACGGTCCATGTTTTGCCGTCTAGAGTTAGTCCGTGAATGTAAAACCATGAACCTGCAACTATTGAGTTATTACAGATGGATAATGTTTTGATTGGATATTTGCATTCCATTATTGGTTCTTTTAGTTGGAAACCTTCACCTATTTGCCCCTCAATCAAATATACTGAACCATCATCCATACCTATAGCAGTCTGGTTATTAACTGATTCCACTTTTAATAATCTATTACTCAAATCCAATCTTGTGATTAGTCTGTTTGTGGAAATATCCCATATTTCTAATTCTAAAGCTTCTTCATCCCCAGGAACCAGTGCATACCCTTCTCGCCCGATTATTAGATTTCCATCATGGCTGAACCCCAATGCAGTTATTGATTCGCCAACTTCACCACGCTTCGGCCTTAGCCAAGTATTTTGATTACCATTGTAACAATAGACGCCCCC
>JAQXFJ010000020.1 GCA_029250385.1 Candidatus Poseidoniaceae archaeon
GTCCTGCGGCAACGGTAATTGACATTAAACGAATAAGATCTGCAGTTGGCTCTGCCGAGGACCAAGTGTCAATTGGATACATCATTTTCAAGGCTAATGTGGCACCGGAACGAGATCTTCCAATAATGTAGAGGAATCCAAGAACCATAACCGTGACCGCAGTGTTGACAGCAGAAAGAATCGCAATGACCTCTAAATCCTGCTTTGTTTGCGGTCCTTCAACCCCTCCTTCGGCTTCAGCAAGGGCAATTTCTAAAAGTTCATCATCGGTCATTTCAGTTAACCTACGAGTCTCCCAATCCATTCCGTAACCTTCCTTGCCTTGCACCTTGGCTGCGAGGTTCCTGCCACCCATCACCAGAACAGTGGCTTGTGATGCAGTCATTCCGGGTAAAACTCCCATCGATGCGCCAGCCACTCCTGACCAAAAACAAGGAACAAACAACGGTTTTGCTGGTGGAAGTGTCCAATCTTCATTTTGCGGCGGGATATGGGATGTAGTAGCATAGATGTCCAATAAGTTAGCAATACCAAATAATCCGGCAAGACTTGGCAATAACAAGCTGGCATCTGGAATACCAACTGGTGATCTAGCAGGCAGGCTAAATACCGCCCAGCCGTAAAATCCTGCTAGTAAAAAGAAGCCAGTTGCGGCTAAGAACCCAGCAAATCTACTATCCGTGCCAAGTAGATTTCTCGATAGTTTTCTCATCCATTTTGGCCAGTCAAGTCTTGTGGTTTCAGTTGCCAGTAGCAAGAACGAGATGGCTAGGAGCAAAAAGAAAATGACGTTCCTAAGATAATCATACCAACCTAGTTCATCACCAAAGACAATCCTTGCTACAATGATTAGGGGTAAGGAGAGAAACAGGCCTAGTTGAGAGCCTCTCGCAGACCAAGCGACTCCTCTGGGTGCATTGCCTGATAATAGCATTCTGTGGCCTGGAAGTAATGATAACGCGGTGTCACCATCTGGTGCTCCAAGTAGTGCTGAGGGGATATAATTCAGAAACGTGTGCACCGTTCCTGTTGAGACGATAATGGCTGCAACTGCTGACAATGGAATCCCCCAACTCAAAAACACAGGGGCTAATGCAAGTAAAATTAGTGCGACATTGTTGACGTGAAAACCTGGTATAAGTCCGGTTAGGGAGCCCATTGCTACGCCAAAGAATAGTGCAAAGAGCAACCATCCAAGGTCTAGAAAATACGCTTCCCACATCTAAATTCCTCAATAGTCAGGGTATGTGTCATTGTCGTCACGATCGTTTTCACCATCGCCGTCAGTATCAATATTGTATGGATTAGTGCCGTAGAGTGATTCTAAATTATCCGATAAACCGTCACCATCGGAATCAACTACGTCTGCATTTATCAAATGATAAACCGTTGCAATCATCTCTGGGTCTGCTACTTCCATCATTCGGCCATTCCAAACGTGTGAATAACCACTGTGGTAGCTATCTGTCCCGATGATGGTATTATTATTTGGTGAGAGTCTAA
>JAQXFJ010000043.1 GCA_029250385.1 Candidatus Poseidoniaceae archaeon
TTTTTTTTTCGTTTTGCGAGTGTTTTTCATCTCCGCAAAGGTATTGTATGGTTGGCCATCAACCTGAGATTAGAGGCTGAAAGCATCTGGTGGATAATTTGAGTCGAAGTTTCAAAGCAGCAAAAAACTCAATTAAAGAGACGCACGCTCTTCTTGACTCATTAGGAGATATGGTTAGGAATGATTTTAGAAAGAATTTCTCTGGATTAGAGGAATCACTAAACCAACGCATTGATGACGCTGAGAAAGCTATTCTAGAATCTTCCAAGGCCCGAGAAGCAATGGTCGCGGGTGTTGGTTCTATGAAAAAGTCAATAGAAAAAGCGCAAAGAAAATTTTCCAAGAACAATAATCTAGATGATTTAAGACTTACATTAACCGAAATTTTTGAGGACATTGATAGATTAAAATTAGCAAATGACAAGATTTCAGACGATATCTCGCTGGTTCTTCATCCAAATATGTCTGCGGTTGAAGCAATAGAGCGTTTTGCCTCGGATTTGCAAAGGTTTGCAGGAACGTGGGAGAGGCTTGCAAGAGACATTGATCAATCGATTACTGATTTATGCGATGATCAAGACCCTTCCGAATTGATTGATTTGGAACAATACATTTCCAATCAAGGGTTTGATAAGTTAGTTGGAAGAAGCGTAAAAAGTGTCGAATCTGAATGAATCATAACTTAAGAATACCTTCTCTAGGTAATTTGTATTCTTCTGGAAGTCCACTAATTAGTCGTTTAAGTTCATCATGGTCTTGTTGTAATAGTTCTAATAAAAATTTAATTTCAGTGATAAATACATTTTTACCACGGTCATACATATCATCTTGTAAAGGTTCTATTCTTATCATTTCTAGCGACACATCACCACTATTATCAAGAATTTCAAAGTAAATACAAATTCTTGGACCTTGGATGATATTTCTCGAAACATTCCATTTAGTTCTTGAGTCTTTAGATTTCTTGTTACTTGGAATCAAATAATTTTCTCCAATTTTTAACGCATAAGAATCATCGATGAGTTTCACATATTGCTTTAGTATTGTTGAAAGTTTCTTTTGTTCAACATAAATCCCAGCTATTTGCTTTAAGTTGTCATCTAATGATTCGTAAATTGAATTTTCAACTTCAAAACACAATCTTGCAGACTTATCATTAATCCTTTCGATAACATTGGTAGGAAAACCATTACGTGTTACAAGGATACTAAATCCCTCTAGCGGTGGTGAAATGAATGTAGACCTTTCAAATTCCTGACTGGGTTTTTCTCTCTGCATTCCTAAGGTGTGGCGTCTTAGTCTGGTTTTAGTTTGACTAAATTCGCCTCTAGATATGACATATCCATCAATGTCTTCGTCAATTCTTAACTGTTCTAAATTCTCCAAATGTTGATGTTTATCTAATTCGTTAACGGAATAATTTGTATTTATCGAGTTGAAATAATCATCTGATGTTTGAACATTTATGTCCTCTCTCATCCTCTTTAATTGCCTAATTATTAACAGATTATCACATATCACAATTGCATTATAAGGTAAATACTCTGGCTTGTCATCAGAAACCAAAACCCATGTTGGCTCTCTTCTAGGTAAAAAAGCAGATATTTTTAGGCCTTCGACATCGTATTTTTTCCAATCCTTGACACTCATCGCTAGGAGGTCACCAGTGCCTTTTTTTAATGATTCAATAGCAACTTCCATGTGTGGTACTTGAGACATTTTGAAATTAAAGAAGTCACGGTTTTTCTCAATGGCCTTTTCAGTTTGTAGCCGCACTCCATCAAAATTTGATGGAGTCGTTAGAACTTCTAACCTTGGCTTTTCCTCCATCATTTCACCTCGGCTCAGATGACTCCGAACAGCCTATGGGCGTAGACCATTGGTTAAGAAGGGCACCCTATGTGGGTGAAACATGACGCAAGTTCACCAAGGTGTGGAAGCAAGTCTAAATGCTCTACGTCAAAAAATAGATGAGTCTCTAGAAGAGATGATCGCCTCAAGGTTAGTTTCTGGAGAAGTTGTCGAATTATCTGGTAAGGTATTGCTTGCTGGTGGAAAACGTTTGAGGCCAATAATGATGTGCTTGTCATACCAAATTGCTGGCGGGAATGATTTGACCGAAATCATGCCTCTTGCAATGGCATTTGAATTCCTCCATACTGCCACTCTTGTTCACGACGACATTAACGACGGTGCCACACACAGGCGAGGGGTTCCGACAATCCACGAAACAGCAGGATTGTCTAAAGCCATAATTGCTGGGGATTGGTTATTTGTCCAAGGCTATGCTCTTGGGGGACAATATAATCAAGATATTGTGACCAATATCGCCAACTGTTGTTCTAGTATCGCAGTATCAGAATTTTCACAAATCGACCACATCCAAAATCTCAGGACTTCTCCTGAAGACTACATTAGCATAGTTAAAGGGAAAACAGCAGGTCCATTTTCATCAGGTTGTCGCAGCGCAGGAGTTGTTGCTAAAGCAACAGAAGAACAATTAGACGCACTAGAAGAATTTGGAGTTGAGATAGGTATTGCATATCAATTAGTTGATGACTTGTTAGACTTAGTAGGTGATGAGATGATGGGCAAACCACGAGGATGTGACGTTTTAGAAGGTAAAATG
>JAQXFJ010000199.1 GCA_029250385.1 Candidatus Poseidoniaceae archaeon
CCAAAATCCTATATCATTGTTAACCGAATCACTGGAAAATGAGAATTTATATTGTGAATTAGCATGATAGAGTTGCGAACTTGTCGGTACTATAGGCGAAAAAGCTCCAGCATGGTTAAACGAAAATGTATTCCAATTTGTCAAGGTATTATCAGTTGTACCAGTCATACTAATTAACTCGACCCACCCGTTGTTTTGGTTTTTGGCATATAGTCTTACATAGTCCCCACTTGCTAAGCTACCAGTGTAAAAAAACGTGATTCCATTGGTTCTTGTTGGATTTAAAATAGCATCTGACATGTCTAGAAGGGGGGTTATCAAATCGCTGTTCGCATTAGCGGAATAGGATGAGAGTTGACCATTTCCATAATGACAAGCAGATGCTTCCGAGAGAAATGCGTCGGTATTTTCTCCCCAGTTGGCGCCGACCGTCCAAGACACTAAATCATTACAATTGTAATATTTACTAGCCACGGTTAACGTACTTGTGTACGCATCATTAGACGGATTATCATCTAATACACTTGAAAAAGGTGATACTACTAAGCTGTGATTTCCTGAATATTGGGGGACAAATTTGACTGTGGAGGTAATTTCTGACTGTGCTCTAACCGTGCCAATCGTGTTGGTAATATTATGAATATTAAAGTCGATATATTCGTTGTGAATAACTAGAATATTAATTCCCACGTTTAAGGCGTCCGATGATCCACTATTGGACAAAAACATTGTTAACTCAATTTCTACATCCTTAACAGCATCAATAACAAACAAAGACTCAGGTTTATTAAAACCTGCAATAGGATAGTTCGAAGAGAATTTTTGATACTTTTGCTCATCATTGATGTTAGGGTAAGAAAAATCTACATCGGTAACAGATAAGTCTACACCTGTGGCCTTTGAGTTAACTTGGTATGACCCTTCTTGGGGGAGAGTACTGTTGTTAATTGGTATGGCGTGCGCTAAAATCAATATCACTAACATTAATGCAGTGCAGTTTTTCATGTGCGGCTCATTTTAGTCACAGTATGTAATCTATATGAGTTAATTGGCTTCACTCGAATTATCTATCGATAAGTCTACGTCATCCTCAGCTTGTTGTAACTTAAGTTCCGCTTTCTTTTCCTTAGCCTGTGCAGCAAAATATACCGTGAAAGAAGGTATGAGTATCATCGAGAAACAGCCAACTACTGCTGCCAAAGCCCATAGAAACTCAGTTCCTGCATCTATGGAAAAAACCTCAATGTAATCAAAATCTTCGTTAACTGTTTCAAGTACAATTGAAGGGGAAGTTGTACGATTACCACTTTCTGTAACTTCTACAATAATCACAGATGGCGAGTGGAAGTAATCGATTATTTCCCTTGCTTTGTCTTCCGCGGAACTCAATGACTTGGCGTAGACAGTGCCATTATTCCTTCTGCCAGGATCGGTAGTGGTCATCGAAATGATGGTGACATCTTCGCCATCTTCGCTGTAGGCTTCATGTGTATTATTTTGGTAACACTTGTCTTCGCAGGCAAAATCCTCTGCATCTGGGTCTCCAAGTTTACTGTGACTGTACAGGCCTGCGGAGTTAATTAATCTGATAGTTGACTGTCTCGATAATTCTGTTGCTGTTACATTAACCCAGGTGAGATTGTCACCCTCAGCACTTAGTGTCCAGCGCCATGTCGTTTCATTGGCTTCATCATCATACAGTTTAGTTGGATCAGATTGGTCGTCAACTGTCGAATTGTTGTCTGTTTCATATACATAATATGACGGAGATATCGTAGCGCCATAAACTGCATATGCTAACAAAAAGATTAACGTAAAAGAGAGTCCCAAAAGGGTCCGAAGTAAGTTCGGATTTTGGGCTAATGCCTTTCGCATATATATTCCTAGATTGCCTCCTTCATCAACACTTGCATTTTCCTTTTTCATGTTATGGCGTCACATTATTACCCGTTTCATTGATATAGGGGAGTAAAGTCGGCAAATTGCTTGGTGTTGTTACATGACCACTTATTTTGATATTCCGGCAAATATGCTGATTTCTGCATTGGCAGATAAACTATCTGATTCTAAAGACATAGTCGCCCCAGATTGGTCTGAATATGTTAAAACAGGTGTTGACCGCGAAAGACCTCCTACCCAAGAAAACTGGTGGACAATTAGAGCTGCATCACTGCTAAGAAAAGTCGCAAAACAAGGACCTATAGGCGTAACAACACTTGCTCAAACATACGGCACTGTCATGAACAATGGCGCAGGCCCAAATACTCCAGGTGTTGCTTCCAGACACATTATTAGAACTGCTTTACAACAATTAGAAGTAGCCGGTCTTGTCGAGATGGTAGCAACCAGAGAAGTCGATACAGAAGATGGCAAACAACAATTATACTCTGGCCGCAGACTAACTTCGGCTGGGCAAAAGTTGTTGGATGAAGTAGCCCATTCATGTCGCGATGCAGCCAACGAAATGTATCCTGGCCTAGCTAAGTATTGAGGAAGTGGGAGTTTGTCTATCATGTCTGCAAACGGAAGCGACGAATTGTCCGCTCTTCGTGAACAGAGAAGAATAGCCTTGCAACAACAATTTGAAGAACAAGCCAAGGTTCAAGCCGATGCTGAAATGGAAACTCAAAGACAGCAACTAGAAACACAGTCTGTCAATAACGCCATGAAACACCTACTAACCAGCGAGGCACGGTCAAGAATTGCCAGAATTTCTCTAGCAACCCCTGAACGAGCTGAGTCAATCAAAAAGGTAGTTTTATCAATGCACGAAAACAATCAGTTCACTCCTCCAATGAATGATGATATACTAAAATCAATCTTAATGAAAATGCAATCCAAGAGCCGCAATAATGCGTCCATCCGAAGAATCTGAGAAGGTGCTCGATATGTCCAGAAATAAACCAGCAGCAAAAAAAATACGCCTGATGAAGGCTACCAAGCAAAACCGCCGTGTCCCTGTATGGGTCATGCTAAAGACCGACCGAAACACTGTGTCACATCCCAAAAGACACCATTGGAGACGCAGTAAATTGCAGAGGTGAATGATATGGCAAGACCTAACGAATCAGAACTTATTGTGCCTTTGAGAAAAGCGTGGAGCATTACTCGTTTCAAGAGAGCACCAAGAGCTATGCAAATAATCAAGGATCACGTAATCCAACACCTTAGAGTAAAAGAAGATGAAGAAGTATGGATTGACCCATCTGTCAACGAACACATTTGGTCTAGGGGTATAGAAAATCCACCTAGAAAGGTAAGACTTCAAGTTATCAGACACGATGAGCCAGATATTCCAATCGAAGTAAAATTGTTTGAGGAGTGATAATAATGGGAAATATTAGACCGAGTTTCATAAAAATAAGAGCAATTGCATTAGTCAGACAACATGGAGATAAATTCACCGAAGACTTTGACCATAACAAAATAATGGTGTCCCAACTAACCGATGTTAGTTCCAAAAAATTGCGTAACTGGATTGCTGGTTATGTCACAAGATACCGACAAAGAAGAGTTGACTGAGGCTTTTTAATGCCTGTGCGCATTGATTGGGACAGACAACCAGTCAGTATCCACTCAGAGGATAAAAACGAATTAGAAGAGTTAATACTATTTCTAAAACATAAGCACTCAATAAAAAAACGTTCAATTGTTATGGAAGATAGGGAATCAGGTGGATTCCTGTTCTTTATTTATCAACCATGTGATCCACGCTGGATTATGGAGTTTTATCAAAGGTGAAAGTCATGGGGGATAGGAAATCAATACCGCTCCCGACATCTTCCTTTGATTTGATAATTATCTGTGTTAATACTTCTCACCCAGGTAACTTGGGTGCTATATGCCGTACGATGTTGAATTACGGGTATTCTAAACTCCGCTTAGTAACGCCAAAGTGTGATCCGTTAGACGAAGAAGCACGTAACAGGGCAAAACATGCAGGTTCTATACTAGACGAGTTACAGACTTTCTCTACCTTTCAAGAGGCTGTAAAAGATTGTTCGCTTGTTGTTGGTACATCAGGGAAGAGGGAAGTTGGCACAAAAACTTCGTTTAGACATTTTTGCTACCCTTGGGAATTATCTACTAGGTTTAGCGGAATCAATGGAAAGATTGCTTTAGTATTTGGTGGAGAAGGGACAGGCCTTTCCACAGAACAATTACATGACTGTGATTTTTTGGCGACATTGCCCACATGGGAAGGCTATCCGATTGCTAACCTCTCTCATTCTGTGAATGCTTTTCTGTATCAGATCCATTCTGATAGAGTGAAGGATAGCCAAGGTAGTGATTTTGGTTTACCAGACATAGTTCCTCTAACAAGGGAATTACCCCCTGAATTAAGAGG
>JAQXFJ010000236.1 GCA_029250385.1 Candidatus Poseidoniaceae archaeon
CCATTACAAATGACCGGTAATTTGTCGGCATCTTCAGTAGAAATAGATACGCTAAAGGAGCCTAAAACAATCAGTCATTCAACTATTGGAAACGCAGAATTTCTGGGGCTTTTAGGTGATAATATTGCTAACAATGCTTTCACAGTGGATGTGCCAAGTGACTCACCAATCACAGATTTGCAATTGACAGTAGAGCCATCCGCAATGCAAACTCATTATGGCTTTAATTGGCAAGGTGACATTTCCTGGTCAAATTCTGATGCTTCTAAAAACGGGACTGTCGTTGAAGGAACATCGCTAACCGGGTCTACTGCAGGAACACTGTGGGATTTTAATTCAGGACTTCAAGGATGGACAGTTTCTGACCCAACTTTCGTGAGTCGATGGACAACTGCATGTGGATTCAACGGAACCGCAGGAGGCTCAATCAAGACTCAAGCCAACTTTAACGCTCCCCATCATGCGACTTCTCCAGTAGTGAATTTAGCTGGAGCACCAAGTATGCCACTAACAGCGTGGATTTTACAGGGCTCATCGACGTTTTCCGGTGCCGGCTGTGGTGAAGAACCGGATAGTGGTGAAGACTTACAGATTCAGTATGCCGATACCAACCGAAATTGGGTAACTTTGAATACCTGGCTGGGCTCTACTACAGGCGGTACTGCACAACAATGGAGTACTAATTTACCGGCAGCAGCCTTACACGCCAACACCCAAATTAGAATAACTCAAATTAGCGGTAGTGGCAGCGGAGCAACATGTTGTGATTTTTGGTTCGTTGATGATGTTAACTTAGCTTCGCCGCCGGAATCTCATTGGATTAGTCCAACAATTGGTTGGGGTAGTGGGGCAACACAGCCAGTGTCTAGAAGCACATATGCACCACTTCATCTAGATCTCGATATTCCATCAGGTGCTTTCTTGAATTGGACTATCCTAGATGATGCTGGAAACGAAATAATGGGCGCTCATGGCAGCAATGATGTGACAATTCCACTAAATATGGTGGACCACGAAATGTACCCTCTAGTACGCTTGAAACTAGAATTTAGAGGTTCTCCAACCGGGGCAGGAATTCCCTATGTACATTCCATAAGCGGTGACGGTCAAATGATGACTTCGTTTAGAGGTGGATTAGCAGATCTAGGCTGGGATCAAGGATGCATGCAAGGAGGTGCTGTGACGTTTAGTAAGGGTGCCGTGGCAACGGTTGATTGTAATTTAACCTCGCCGTGGATGATTGCATCATCGCCAACAAAGGTGATTTCTGGTAGTTCAGATATCGTTGATGGCCAGTTGCAAATTCGCTATGACTCATTTGATAATTGGACAAATGTATCAGCAACAACTTTCACCGAATCGTCGGGGGATACAATTTATCGTTACCAATTTAGAATTATTCACGATGGAAGTAATACTAGCCAATGGAGTAGCAAGATGCTATCTTGGACTCTGCTCGGCGGAAAACATCCAGCACAGCCGGCAATAGATTTCAATGAGGATGGGTTTACTGAATGGGGTGGTAGCGACGACCGTGTAGGCTCATGGGGTTGGCAAGACCGCTTTGAAAACGGCGCTGACAGGATTTCTGTGAATCCGGGAATCTCTGGAACAGCATCAGCTACTGCTTGGATGCCTCGAGATGGGGCAGAGAGTTTCTCAGTTGGTGTATTTGCTGAAACAGGAGTGCTGACCGGATTATACATTAGAGTAGGCAACCAATTGATTGCTAACTATTCCTATGATTCGGTTGACAGTGCATATGTGACGTTAAACGAATCTCAACTCTATGCGCTAAGTTACGCCGCTTCTACCGCCTCGAGTGTTGGGTTTTTAGGAGCTAATTTCGTAGAGGTCGATTTTGAAGTAACTGGCTCAGGTGGGATGAAAATGGCAGGATTGTCAATACCATATTCAGTTTCAATGAGTATAGATTCAAACCAACAATCACCAATGGTCTTGGGCATAAATGACGCAAGGTCATCATTATCACCAGTCGGTGGACAACACCAAATTCCGATTCCGTTTATTGCTGATTCCGCAGGTGGTCTCTTGGTAACATTAGACGGAGTAAACTATTCTTCCGATGTGGAGATAGTTTCTACCTATATGGAAGACGAAGTCGAAGTATTGACTCCTAGTCAACAATGGCACACAATGCATACATCGTTCAAAGTGACCTCATCCACTGCCGGATTGGTTCGTCTTGATGTAGTGGGCAGCAATCACCATGCGACTTGGTTAATTCCAACCGGAGGTGGCAGCCCTGTTGGTCAAGGGGAAAGTGAATTTATTGAATTGCATCCAACTAATTGGTTAGATTTCAGCCAAAATGGCGACGCTGTTGATGTGGCGGTCAAATACCGTATTGAGCCTGGTTGGGATGATGAAAACTATGTGACTGCATCTACAAGACTAGTACTCGC
>JAQXFJ010000289.1 GCA_029250385.1 Candidatus Poseidoniaceae archaeon
AAGACCAAGATGAAATGACTCAATTAATTCTTCAGCATGCTTCTCTGCACCATCAAGGTCTGATTTGTTAACAATTACCGCGTCTGCCAATTCAAGTAAGCCGGCTTTTTCTGCTTGTACCCCATCACCTCTTGCCGGACCTTCCACTACTACAATACGGTCTGCTATTGCAGCACAGCGTACCTCAGCTTGTCCCGAACCTACTGTTTCGATAATCACTTTATCCCAGCCTGCCAAAATCAAAAACTCAATCATATCAGAAACAATTAATGGCACACTGCCTGAAGACTTTCTAGTGGCAATTGACCTTACGTAAATCTTGTCTTTAAGCTCAACTAGGTCAATCGCAGTAATTCTGACTCGATCACCAAGTAAGGCACCACCGGTGCGTGGTGAAGAGGGATCAATGGCCAATAGTGCCACTTTCAGCCCAGTTCCAGCCCAATTCGCCAGTAATTTATCTATCAAACAAGATTTGCCCACTCCAGGAGCCCCAGTTATGGCAATTGAGCGCCACTTATCATTGTCCTTTGCCAACATGCTAACGTCTGCAATCTGTCTTATTTGACCAAGTGTGATTTGACCATTTTCCAACCCGGATAGAGTCCTAGCAACTGACCGACGATTACCGTTAATGGCATCAGTTATCAGTTGCTCACTCAAAAAATCACCTCAAGCAGTAGATTCCCAAAACCAATCATTGGAGTCTCCAACCCCAATATCAGCCATATTCGCCGAAGTGTCGATAAATTCTAAGATTTCAGCCGTTGGAGTTCCCGGACCAAATATCGCGCGTATTTTGCAACTAAACAAACCACTTCGGTCATCATGAGGTATAATCCCTCCAGCAAAAACAATGACATCATTCAATCCCTCTGCAACTAATAATTCACAAACTCTTGGGAATAAATGATTGTGCGCTCCTGACAACGAAGATAGCCCCAAAAATCTAGCATCTTCGTCTCTGACAGTTTCCACAATCTGCTGTGCAGTTCTACGCAATCCTGTGTAAATTACTTCATGACCTGCATCACGCAGTGTTCTAGCCACTACTTTTGCACCTCTGTCATGACCATCAAGACCGGGCTTGGCTACAACGATTCGCAATGGTTGGCTCATGATTGGTCGAATAAATGCTCACCTATCAAGACAACCCTTGAAATCATCTTCGGAACATACTTTTACCTCTAATGCAACGTCTTCATTGCCCAAAAACACGGTAAGCAATAAAGGCGGCCTTTTGATACACTCACTAGTTGACACCAATGCCTACGACTGAAGAAAGACTGCGAGACCTGCGCAATAGGAAGGCGCAAAGTGAAGCAGGTGGCGGTCAAGCGAGAGTTGACTCTCAGCACAATCGCGGCAAATTAACTGCACGAGAGCGCATAGAAATTCTACTTGATGACGGAAGTTTTCAAGAAATGGACGCATTGGTTGAACACCGATGCCGAGACTTCGATATGGACAAAAACGTCATTCCTGGTGATGGAGTCGTCACTGGACATGGGATGATAAACGGCCGAGAAGTATTCGCTTTTGCCCAGGATTTCACCGTTTATGGCGGCTCTCTTGGAGAAATGCACGGGCTCAAAATTTGCAAAGTCCTAGACATGGCGCTAAAGACTGGAAAGCCAGTCATAGGCTTGAACGACTCTGGCGGTGCTAGAATCCAAGAAGGTGTAGCATCACTTGGCAGTTATGCTGAGATTTTCTTCCGTAATGTCAGAGCGTCTGGAGTAGTCCCGCAAATTTCGGTCATAATGGGGCCGTGTGCTGGTGGAGCGGTTTATTCTCCCGCAATTACCGATTTTGTCATAATGGTTGACCAAACTGCCCACATGTTTATCACTGGACCTGAAGTAATCAAAACAGTAACTAATGAAGTGGTTTCCTTTGAAGAACTAGGTGGTGCAATGACCCATGGAAGTAGATCAGGAGTATCTCACTTCACTGCTGAGGATGATGAAGCAGCAATTCAACTAGCAAGGGACCTGTGCGACCTATTACCGGCAAATAACATGGAAAAACCCCCAGTGAAGAAAACCTCAGACCCAATTGGTCGAAGTTGTGACAAGCTCGATACGATTATTCCTGAGGAATCCAACAAACCATACGATGTTGTTGATGTTATCTCTGAAGTACTAGACGACAATGGTTTCCTTGAGGTACAAGCTGATTGGGCCCAAAATATCGTCATCGGATTTGGCCACTTGAGCGGACAAACCGTTGGTGTTGTCGCAAATCAACCAAAGATTCTTGCCGGGTGTTTAGATATTGACGCTAGTGATAAGGCTGCAAGATTCGTCCGGTTTTGTGATGCCTTTAACGTACCAATAATCACCTTCGAAGACGTACCTGGGTTCCTCCCTGGAACCAATCAAGAATGGGGTGGAATTATCAGACATGGTGCAAAATTACTGTATGCATTTGCTGAAGCAACGGTTCCAAAATTAACCGTTATTATGCGGAAGGCCTATGGTGGCGCTTACGACGTTATGTCATCAAAACACATTCGTGGAGATTACAACGTAGCATGGCCTTCAGCCGAACTTGCCGTTATGGGGGCAGATGGCGCAGTTGAGATTATTCATCGTCGAAGATTGAAGAGTGCTCGTAACAGTGAGCAAGAACGTGTGCGTTTGACTGAAGACTTTAACGATAAATTTGCTAACCCATACAAAGCAGCCGCACTCGGTTACATTGACGATGTAATAGAACCAAACCAAACTCGTTCAAAGTTGGCTAGAGCGCTGGAAATGCTACTAGACAAAGAAGAATTAAGACCGGCAAGAAAACATGGAAATATTCCGCTGTGAGGCATTAATATGACTGATGAATTAATACTTAGAATCGCAGCAATAAGTGCTGTTCTATCCATTATTGAATCACAAGGTGATGATGGAGCAAATATTGGTAGAAATGCTGGTAATGCTTGGTCACAGGACCATATTAGAATGAATATGGGCTTAAGTTCATTGATGAATTATCGATCTAGCAGGTCACCATGGAGATGATTAGATGACTGAAAAAAGGCAAGTAATCGTTGATGGCCAAGAGTTTGAAGTTGAAGTCGAAGTCGAAAACGGCAAATGGCTAGCTACCATAGAGGGTCGAACCTTTGAAATCGAAATTCCAGATTCTGGCCCTGTGGTCAAGAAACGGCGTGCAGGTGGTGGCAAGAAAAAGAAATCCGGCACTGTGTCTGCCAATATCCCTGGCAAGATAGTCACAATTGAGGTATCTGAAGGCCAGGAAGTTACCGAAGGACAAGTTATATTGATCCTAGAAGCCATGAAAATGCAAAATGAAATTCAAGCACCTGTCAACGGCAAAGTTGTTTCTGTCAATTGCGAAGAAGGGCAATCTATTGAAGCGAACGTGCCGTTGGTAGTAATCGAGCCTGCAGAAGAATAATCACTTCTAATCTGTTTGTAAAATGCGATGGTTAAAGTGGAGATAACTCTAGGTCTGTATATGGCAGCACCCGCAGTTTGTGATTTTCCGGGCTGTGGCGGAGTTGGAGAAATAGTCTCAAGGCTCTCACCCGAAGGTTTTCTAGTCGCTACTGGAAAAAAAGCTTACTCATTTAGAGAAGCATATCGAAGATTCCATTATTGTCAGAATTGCCACGACCAGTTAATGGGTGGCGTTTGGTCTAGAGTTAGGAAACCAGACGACAAAAAAGATGGCCATGTCGCACCGACCGCCATATGATTTTGAAAATAGCAACATTCTATTACTATCGTCACTGATAGAGAATCATGCAAGGAAAGAATGTGAGTGCTTTTAGCACTCGAGTCCGCAGTTTATGTTTAGTAGCCATGATGGTTTTGACATCACTATCACTAGCAATAACTCCTGTTTCAGCAGTAGGTCAAAATCAAAATGATCTTGCTACTGGCGGAGATTTACCAGATAATTTAACTTCTCCAACCACAATACCCAATCTAATTTTTTCCAATTCTATTTCAGGAACTGGGGAACTTATTAGTGGCACTGATAATTATGATTACTTACGAGTATCGCTTGCCTCAAATGAAGGCATAGCAGTTGAATTGTCTTTTGATTCGGCTGATGACTTTGACCTATTTTTGTATGATTCAGCGCAATCTATGATTGATGATTCTTGGATGAATAATCCTGAAACGGTAACTACAAACGGCTCGTCAACTGGAGGAATGGTTTACATCGGAATCGATGGTTATTCATTTGGACCAACATCAACCGGCGTCTATAACATCACTATCTGGAAATTTACCACTGGCTCT
>JAQXFJ010000339.1 GCA_029250385.1 Candidatus Poseidoniaceae archaeon
GCCAACGCTCTGGCCTTCTTCGTCAATAGGGCCTACAGAGGCTGAAACCTTTGGGATTTTCGTAGTCGCCCCGGGAGTTTCTATTAATTCGGCTAAGGCTGACGGTATTGATGATTCACTCAACGATGACTTGCGGGTTTCAAGTGGCACGAGTATGGCTACACCGATTGCAGCATCATTTGCTGGAGTTCTACAACAAATGGTCGAACAGGGTTGGATAATGGGGGCTAACGAGCAGATCAACATAGTAAATATCTCTGATATTTCACCAAATTGGTCATCTATTGAAGGTGGGGATATTGGTCTAGGTCATGGTTTTACACCTTCTGGGTCGCTCATACGTTCACTGTTAGCGCTGGCCACGATTGATGTTGGGGATGAGAACAATTACTTCACGAGAAATAACGAAACCGGCTGGGGGGCATTGAGCTTACCTGAGTTAGTAGATTTTGAAGACCTTGAAAGTCGCCTTGGCCAAGATAACTTGACACCTAGTCAAAATATATGGGTTCATGACAGTTTTCGAAGTAATTTAGACATAAGTGAATGGATTACGAGTCGATTACAAGGTGCATCAAGCCAGGATATTGGTGAGAGCCCCTGGACTGGACATGGGGCGGAAGGCCCATTTCTACAAACAGGTGACGTTTGGAAAAAGCGATTAGTGCCAGAGCAAAGTGAAGATTTGGAAATCATCATGTCCTTTCCCGCAAAACCAGAACCGTTCATCGTTGATGATTTGCAATTAGTGGTTAAAATGTCAAATGGATATTCTGCTGTTGGAGGGATTTATGATTTCGACGGTTATTCTTCCCTTACTCCTAGCGAAGAATTGGATGTTTCTGGACTCATTAATTCAAACGAAACCAGCATTGGTGTCAAAATTTCACAACTGGATTTGGTTGATACTGAATGGGTTGAGTTAGAAGTCCATGCGAATTATATCGCCCCAGGAAATAGTCCCGGTACTGTTGGTGTTGATGGTAATCGCATCGGTTTTGCCGTTGCGGTAAAGGGCGTCTCTAGAGATTCAATAAATTGGGAAGATGCTGATGGTGATGGGATTGCTAACGCAGAAGATTTGTGCCCCAATGAACATCCACAACAATATGATCTCGACTTAGATGGTTGTAGTGATGATACTGATAGCGATGGTATTGATGACCGATATGATTTGTGCCCAATGAATAATCCTGGGCCTTATGATATGAATTTAGATGGGTGTACGGATGATTCTGATGTTGACGGGATAGGTGATGATATCGATGTGTGTATTACCGAGCCCATCGATAGTTCGTTCCCAGTAAATTCAACAGGATGCAGGCCTTTGGATAGTTTAGTATTAATTTCTAACGTTAGCGTTAGTGGTTTATCGGCTAAGGTTTGGGATGGATTGCTTAATGTTTCATGGATAATTACAGACACGGATTTTGACCCATATCTTACCGGTTCTAGGATTATGATTAATCAAACTGGTTCTCAATCTTACTTTCCTATACTTTCATGCCTAGATCAAGCTGTTGTTTTACACGAGGGGATTCATTCCTGTACTTGGTTGGCACCAAACGATTTGCCAATCTTCAGTATTAATGGAATGAACATGCACGTACAGATTTTTGCTCAGAGCCTAAATGCGTCACCGAGCGCTAATGTTGATATGCAATACTTTGATTCTGAAACTTATTTCAGCGCTATTAATGGGCAAAATGAGGACGTACTGGTTGATGGTGATGAAGCTGGATCTGCAAACCCTGTTAGGGCGATTGGTTGGGGGATAATCACCATTTTAGGTGTCGCACTAATTGCCAAAAGGTTGTGGAGCTCAATGAAAGAAGAGCAAGTTGTTGAATATGAGCAGGCTAATATT
>JAQXFJ010000350.1 GCA_029250385.1 Candidatus Poseidoniaceae archaeon
CATCAAAGTGAATCATGTATGTATGATGAGGTTGCACCTCAGCAATTATGCCTGGGAAAAACGTACCATAGTTCTTCCAATTTACTAAAACTCTATCTCCTTTACTCAAAGCATCATCAGCACGACGAATGTTTCTTGGCTGTTCACCGATGGACACATTTGACTTTGATTCTATACCACTGGTTTTTGGAACATCAACATCAAAACTCCCATCAGTATTTACTTTAGTTATTGTACCTCTATCTAGCCAGCGCTCGTTAGTTGGACTAAAATATTCAACATGCATTCCAACCTCTAATTCTGCCTGAATTGGTGACTCTATAATTTCCTCAATTTGTGAAGACGTTTCATGTTTGTTAACCATTCCAAGACGCTCTAAAGCAGTAATTACCGCAGTTGTTACCGCTTCAACATCATTGTTGATTACCGTATTGTGAACAACATCTCCACCGACTACAGAATCTTGCATATTCAATGTTTGATTGCCTTTTGGCGGTGCAGGAATCCACTCTGAACCACTCCACATAAATTTACCATCTGGACTGTAGACTGGGTCGGTCATGACTTTCTCTCAATTAGATAATGTATAGAGATTACCTTCTGTTCACTCTTCAGATTTGTCTGATACTTCATGAGGTCTCGACGGGAATAACTTGTCCAACCATTTTGGTGACCACCAATTTGCTTTACCCATCAGTCTCATGGTTGCTGGCACAACTAGTGCTCGTACAATTGTGGCATCAATTAAAATTGCTAGAGCAAGACCAAAACCGATTTGTTTCAAAATCACAATCGACGATAATCCAAAGGCACTGAATACTACAACCATAATAGCGGCAGCACCGGTGATTAGTCTACCTGTCTTCTGTAAACCGTTAGCTACTGCCAATGTGTTATCGCCTGTTCGCTCCCATTCCTCATGAATTCTTGACAACATCAGAACCTCATAATCCATAGATAATCCAAACACGATACAGAACATGATTATTGGATTGGTAGTTTCGATTGGTTGAGGTGTGAAGTTTAGCAAATCTGCACCATAGCCCCACTGGAAAACAAAGACTAACATTCCAAAAGATGCAGAAATCGAAAGAATATTCATTATGATGGCTTTAATTGGAATTATAACACTTCTTACCTGAATAAATATGAGCACCATAGTAGCAATTAGAATGAACGCTAAAGCAATTGGAAGATTTTCAATAATAGCGTCTAATACATCCAAACTGTATGCAGCAAATCCTGCAACTTTCAAGACTCCATCATCGCCGATGTTTAATTCATCGAGCAACTCAGAGCGATCTGATCTTAAATCGGAAACAAACTCTCTACTTGTTTCACCAGTTATTGAACCGTCAAGTGAGAATACTAGGTAAGTAATATTATCAGACAAAAATTGGGCACGGACATATTCTCTGGTTGCTAAAGTTTCATTATCGAGAAATTCATCTGGCGTTTGCCAAAATTGTAGAACTTCTGATTCATTCATACTTGAGTTTGGTAAGGCATAACCAAAACCGTCAAGCACCCTGTCTTCCTCGATGTAACTTGCCATCCAACGATGCACTGCAAGTAAATTACTTTCTTCAAGTGGGTCTTGGCCGTCAAAATCAATTACAATCATAGCTGCATTTACTGCTTCTTCTGGCCATTTTTCATCCATTAGTTCGAAACCGATTCTTGTTTCGTCATCCGGAGGCAATGCGTCTCGGGATGCTATTGAAAAATCTGCTTGTAAAAATGGCAAACCTGCGCCTAACAAGATTACTAATGTGGGAATAAGAACTGCCCACGGGCGAGCCATTACGGTGTTGGCGATTTTGGCCCAAGCACCGTCTTCTTTTTCGTTTTCAGTACTAAATGAAAACGGTATTTTACCCTTGAAAACCCGGTGCCCGAGCATAGCTAAGATTGCTGGTAACACTATTACTGAAAACACCATTGCGATACTAACTGATAGAGTACCGCCGATTCCTAGGCTTGGTAATCCTGTATTTTCAAAGAACAACATACCCATTAGGCCAATTGCTACAGTAATTCCACTGAAGAATATGGCTTTACCCGCAGTTGCGACTGAGATTGCAGTTGAAGTTCTGATGTCCCTACCCTGATTTAGTTCCTCTCTAAACCGATTCACAATAAATAACGAGTAGTCAACTGATACACCAATCCCAATCAAGGTAATTATGTTTAGAGCGTATTGGGTAACATCTGTTACGTTAGAAAGCCAAATAGTGACTCCCATTGCAGAAATAACTGTCAAAACAGCAACACCTATCGGCAATAATGCTGCTACTACTGTACCAAAAACAATACCCAAAATAATTATTGATAATGGGCCAGAAATAATCTCAGCCTTGATTAAATCATCTTGTATTCGAGTGTCAAATATCACATCTATCGCAATTCCGCCAGTCCTCCAAGAATTGAATTCATTATCAACATCAATATCTTCCCAGTTATCAGAATACAGTTGTTTTGCATCTTTCCTGTCTAGATAGATTGTTACGACATTTTTTGCCCAAAAACCATCTTCATCTTCAACGATAAATTTATCTCGCTTATCCCCAATTGTATCCCAAGAGTATTCAATTGTGACATCCTCCATTTCGATGAAGTCCGCTAGCGCATCGGTAACAGCTTGCTGCCATATGGGAGAAGAGTCATCTAACGTTGGGTGATTAATTAACAGCGTGAACCGTTCGACTCCTTCTTCCTCAGAAGCAAAAGCGCTGTCCTTGAGATCACCTGCTTCTACAGATTCCAAATCACCTTCACCCCAAGACTCGGCCCAATTTGGACCCATCGAGATTAACGAACCTAGCAACATACAAGACAAAATGCCGATAACTAAAACTTTCTTTTTGTGGTCGAAAATCGATTCGCCCAGTTTGTAAAAGGCCCTACCTTCAAGCATTTTTGGGTCTGTTGACCAGTCCATGGCTCGGGGGAAAGAATTCGGTATTTGAATTAATGTTTTACTAGGTGAGTTTTACAACAGTTGGAAACGAGGCTTGATAAATTATCACTGTATGGTGTAGATATGGAAAGAGCCTTACTCGGTGGAGGGTGTTTTTGGTGTACTGAAGGAGCCTACAAGGGAATGAAAGGGATAGAATCCGCTCTACCAGCATACGCAGGGGGGCCAGATAAGAAACCTAACTATCAATCGGTATGCTCAGGTAGAACAGGCCATGCAGAAATTGTCGAAATTATCTACAATCCCGAAATAATCGATTACCCAACAATTTTAGACATTTTTTTCACGGTCCACGACCCAACACAACTGAACCGCCAAGGAAATGATATTGGCACTCAGTACAGAAGTTGCATAATGCCATTAGATGACAATCAAGCAACAATTGCGAGGAGTAAAATTGTTGAAATGCAAGATTATTTTGACAGAGAAATTGTCACTATAATCGAAGAACCGATAAATTTTGTAATAGCTGAAAAATATCATCACGATTACTATGAACGAAATCCTAGTCAAGGGTACTGCATGGCAGTTGTAGGCCCGAAAATCTCTAAGATTCGCCAAAAATTTGCTCACTTATACTAGAGTGAAATTCAATAGACGGCTGCTACACGCCTGCCCATGGTGAATAATGTACCCACCCCGCCAACACCGGTTAATGAACCAGTTTTAGGATATCTCCCGGGTAGTAAAGAACGAACAGAACTCAAAGCTGAATTGTCAAGACAATCCGCACAAGTTGTGGAAATACCTTGCATCATAAACGGAGTAGAGGTCTACACTGATAACGTTGTAGAACAGGTTATGCCACACAATCACAGCCACGTTATTGCTAGAGTGCATATGGCTGGAGAAAAAGAAGTTACTGATGCCATTGAAGCTGCATTGAATGCTCATGACTCATGGTCAACAATGCCATGGGAAGCCAGAGGTGCTATATTTCTCAAGGCAAGTGAGTTACTAAGAGGAGAATATCGCGCCAAAATCAACGCGAGTACTATGATTAACCAATCAAAAACCTGTCACCAAGCAGAAATAGACTCTGCCTGTGAATTAATTGACTTTTGGCGATTTAACGTTCAATATGCAAGAGAAATATACGAAGATCTACAACCTCCTGTATCCTCATCTGGCATGTGGAATTCCAGCGAAGTAAGGCCTTTGGAAGGCTTTGTTTTCTCAGTCACTCCATTTAATTTCAGCAGTATTGCAGCTAATCTTCCATCATCTACAGCAATCATGGGAAATACTGGAGTTTGGAAGCCAAGCAGAAATTCATACTTGTCAAATTACTACCTTATGCAACTGATGATGGATGCAGGATTACCCGACGGAGTAATCAATTTTATACCCGGTAAGGCAAGCATGGTGGGAGATACTTGTTTATCCCACCCAATGCTGGCTGGAATCCACTTCACAGGCTCAACATCAGTATTTAGACAAATGTGGAAAGATGTTGCTAATAATCTAGAGAATCTACGCTCTTATCCAAGAATTGTTGGGGAAACTGGGGGTAAAGATTTCATTGTAGCACATCCAAAATGTGACAAAGAGGCTTTAACTGTAGCTTTAATTAGGGGAGCATTTGAATTCCAAGGGCAAAAATGTAGCGCTGCTAGTAGAGCATATATTCCTGAATCTGTTTGGGAATCTATCAAGGATAATTATGTTGAACAAGTCGCTAAAATAACTGTTGGAGATCCCAAGGATTTCTCCAATTTTATGTCTGCTGTCATAGACAAAAAATCCTTTGACAATATCGTTGGATATATTGAGCGAGCCAAGCAAGATACTGGTTGTGATGTAATCACAGGTGGCACATATGACGATTCGACAGGATACTTCATCCGACCAACAACTATTGTTTGCAATGACCCTCGATATGAATCAATGGCGGAAGAAATATTTGGTCCAGTATTATCTATTCATGTATACCCTGACTATGACTTTGAGAATATCTTGAAAGTTTGTGATTCAACTTCAGAGTACGCACTAACAGGTTCCATTTTTGCGGCAAACCGTGAAGATGTTCTTACTGCAATGGCTGCTTTGAGATATTCATCAGGAAATTTCTACATCAACGACAAACCAACGGGTGCTGTTGTTGGTCAGCAACCATTTGGTGGTGCAAGAGGTAGTGGTACCAATGACAAAGCTGGCTCACCACTAAATCTACTAAGGTGGGTAAGTCCAAGGTCAATCAAAGAGACATTTGCTCCGCCGCATGAGTGGACTTATGGCTTCCTAAAAGAGTGAAGAGGTATCTTCTTACTCTTATCCAAGTTGTTGACTGATTCAATTAAGACTCTTGGCTCTATGCCTTTGCTGACTAGAGAAATTAACCACCAACCAAAAGATAGTAGTGGAGTAGAAGTCAACATAAGTAGGCACAGAAATACCACAATATTGGATTCGGACAAGTCCCAAGACCAAATCCCACAACCTATCATTGCTATTATGAAAAACAGCCTTGAGGCTTCACTTGGAGTTGACCAGCCACGATGGTCTAGCCTTGGAGCAAATAGGTATTCCTTAATCCCCATATTCCGGCGTTTGATGGATTGATAATAAAAAGGCATGTTTTTTCCTATTGAAGCGATTACTTCATGTCATACCACAAACAGGCCAAATCCCGCAGTGATGAATGCTTTAGCCGACTGCTGATTTTTTTCAGTGACGAGTGATGGGCGAACTGAGCGGGACAGAACGATTTAATCAAACCTCATCCTTATTGTGAGAAATATGCAAGGAGTACCTCAAACTGGACTTTCTCCTGCGCCAAACAATCTCTATTTATCGCAAAAATCATCACCTTGGAAAACTATATTTTCAATGTTGACTTTGGTCATCATAGTCTTTTTCTTCGTCCAAATTTTTGTTCTTGTAATATCCGGGTTTTTGGATAGTGACTTGGATGGCGACCTTGGCCCAATGGACCCACTGATGGTAATTTTTGGAACCCTGTGTTCAACACCCTTCTTACTGCTATTTTTAGTTATGAGAAAGCCAAAGTTAGCTCATATTGTTAGACTTGAAACCAACCTTAGCGGCAGCAATGCACACTATATCACACCTGGGACATTGATTCAAACACCACATCAGACACTCCTACAACACCATCTTATTCACAATACAGCGCCTCTAGAGATGCCTAAGTTTAGTCACCTGTGGATTATTTTTATTATTGGCACAATTATTTCAGCGATATTCATGGCTCCATTATTGGTGCTTGGGTTAGAGACTACTGCAATCTTATTATTCTTAATTATCGCTTTGCCTGCATGGGTTATTGGATTTTCAACTCCAGTATTTGCTTGGTGGTCAACGTCAAACGAATATTTTGGACTTAGAACAACAAGAAGACAAGGAGAATGGATGCTAATTGCTGGAATGTTATCGACACTCCCTGCTCTAGCGATAAATTCGCTTATCTCACCGATAATCATCAACTTGTTTGGGCTATCTATTACTGATGAATATAGCCTTGGTTATGGGATGATTCTATTCCTTTCTGCGCCAATTGGTGAGGAATTATCCAAAGCCTGTGCCGTGTTATTTCTTGCCAGATTTATTGATTCACCAAAACGTGGCTTCCAAATTGGTTTTTCAGTGGGCCTTGGTTTTGCTCTTCTTGAAAATATGATCTATATCCTAGGTGCTTTATTTACCGGTGAAGGGGCCGCAATTAGTTTTGTTTTCACGGCAATTTTAAGGGCAATTGGTTCAATTCCAGGCCATGCTACTTGGACTGGAATCACCGGGTATGCTATCGGTTGCTACGTAATTAAAAAGCGATGGAATAAGATGAGTTTAGGTGTTTTTGACAAATCAAAAAGTAACTTAGAGAGTAAATGGATCTTATTCAACAAAAAATCAGGCCAGCCTATGATTTCTTCAAGAAGTGAAATTGGACAAAAATCAATCCCTAAATGGCTTTCTGCTGGTCAAGACAAGATGATTACAATGACTGACAAACCAGTAAAAGCAATACTGATTGCAATAATATGCCATTCTTTATGGAACGGATCGTTATGGTTAACTAGCGTAATTCTACAAGATTCATCGCTCTTGATGCAATTAATGGCTAATATGATCACAATAATCACATTGATTGTCTTATTGTGGATTATATTACGGAGATTGATCCCCTACGCTCTTGAAGAAACTAATATCACTACAGAATAGTGTTTTTTGTGCCAATATTAGGGAAGCAAATTTAAACAAACCTTTCCGCACCGTAGGTGAGGATAAGTATGGATTATCTAACTGAGGGGATAAATCAAGGTAACTTGTTTGTCACTTCAATGATAATGTTGATTCTAGTGATTGCATCCACCAAGGCTCGCTTCTTGGATACAGCTGGAGTTGCTTCAGCGGTATTTGTTGGTCTACTAGTAGGTGTTTTAGGCCACTGGAGTTGGTTACTTATTCTACTTTCTTTCTTGGTATTTTCTCATCTTGCCACCAAATGGAAGTTCGAGGAGAAAAAAGCCAAAAATATGTCAGAAAGTGATGATGGACATCGGGGTTGGGTAAATGTATTTGCCAACGGTAGCATTCCAGCACTAGTCGCAACTGGGGCCTTTTTGACAGAACAGTGGGAATATGGCATTTGGATGTTTGGCGCTGCTGTTTCGGTTGCTGCTGCTGATACTTTTGCCAGCGAATTTGGATGCCTTGATGAGAATGTAAGAATGATTACAACTCTTAACAAATGTGAACCCGGGGTAAACGGAGGGTTTTCCAAAACTGGACAATTAGCTGCACTAATCGGTTCGGTAATTATCGCGGTTATGACAATTGGAGCATGGTTACTAATTAATCCAGATGAAACATTTACTTACGGATTCAACCTTGCTTTAGCAGTTATTGTCATAGGTTGGATTGGCTGTCAAATCGATAGTTTACTAGGAGCATGGTTTGAAAACCGGGGAATGTTAACCAAAGGTGGCGTTAATGCCTTGGCGATCTCTTCAGGCATGCTAATTATGTTGGCTTGGCTTAGTTGGTTTTAATTAATCAATAATCCGATAGTTATTCAACTAATACTCTCTGGTTGACTCATGGGCAAGCGTATCATTAGCATTTTATTGCTAATTTTACTCATCGGAGTTATTGCCTCTAACAGTGTTTCAGCCGAAGATGATTCATATCAACCAGGGTATATTGACTGGGAAATTAATCCTGTTGAACACTTATTTGTTGAAGGTGAAACTGAACAGACAGCGATACTTCAACGAGAAAAACCAGACCAAACAGAAGGTGGAATTAGTTTAGACCCACTATTCAACGGGGACATATTTTCCATCCAAAGCGAACCAATACAACACGGGTTTGCTCAAACTGTGAAAATGAGTGTTTACTTCTCAGTCTATCTAGATGATAGTGTCGGCCCTCAAACTTGTGTCAGGCAACAAAGCACAAGTCTTGGTACATCTGATGCAAGTACTACTCTAACCTACACAGTATCTTTAGCCGGACAACAGATTTATCAAGAATCTGTAACTGAAATTGTCGAAGAAATCGGTTCTTCATCAGCATTGAATTTTTCTGGACCGGTAAATGATGTTAACATTACTGCGAACCCCGGAGATACTTTCCAATTAACGCTTTCAGGTGTTCATAATTGCCTGGGATCTAGTGTCATGGTACAATGGGGCGGTGGCCCTGAACCACAAAATTCAGGGGGTATTTTGATAATTGGACAATTGTATCAACCAGAAATGAATATGGTTGTTGATAATTCAAATATACCTCACATCGAATTAGACCCAATTCTTCCTTGGGGGGCTGAAGACATCAAAGAAACTAAGTGGGAAATTTGGGGACCACTTAATCAGTATGATCGTATATCACTAGATAATGATGATATGATTGAAAACTCTGCTGGAAAATCAATGCTGGAAAGACAAATTAGCGACAATAAGTCTGTTCTAGTATGGTCTGGTAAAGAAAATCTAAAGAGTGGCGAATACAATTTACAAATTTGTATAAAAACAGTTCATGGCGATTTAAACAGTGATTGTCACGCTTTTGGGATTCTCAGATTTGAAGTGATAGACGAAGATAATGGATTTGCTAATGCTAAACTATTTTTGACCATTACGACGGTGCTTGCACTGCTTTTATTCGTCGGTAACGCATTTAACCAAGGACTCCTAATTCCTGCACCAATACTAGGCGCTCTTTTAGTGATGATGTTATTATTTATCCCAACTGCGTTTAGTCAAAATAATCTGGGAGCAGATGCTGCTATTTACGACAATACTAGAGTTTCTAACGCAGAATTGTATGATGAGAATGAAAACTCATACACAATTGATGAACTATTTGATGGTAAAGATGCCTTGGTAATCGGAATTGGTTTGCCTGCCTCAGAAAATATTATTGAACAGAGTAATCAATTCAACCGGACTTTAGAAAGTTATGGCGACGATGTAGCAATAATTCATATCATCTCTGGAACTAATCCCTTAACCTCTGACTTAGTACAAATGCGCGCTCAACTAAACACATCATGGCCTATTCTGTTAGACCAAAATGGACAATTTGCCGAGACTTTACCAAATGGCGTATCCGACTCAGTATTGGTCGTTGATAGAGCAATGCACGTAACCTTTAGTCAATCACCTGTCGCTTATTCAGATGACATTAGCGAAGCAATAGATGCAATTCCATCGGGAGGGGCTCAAAACCTCGCACCATATTTTGCGCTACTCTTTGGCCCTGGATTATTCTTATTCTTCATAGCCCTACCCCGAGAGGGATGGAGTCCACCTGATGAACCAGTACCTCCAGGTTCATTATGGGCTTCGATTATTGGTGCTGGGGCAGCTGGAATATTACTGGTAAATTTACCAACATTAATTTTTACAGTATTACCTATTGGCTCAGGATTGTTGTTCTATATGGATATCTTGATGATGTTTTGGTTTGTTGAAATGGCATTCTTCACAGCTAAGAATGGTAAACCGTATGAAGCCACAATATTAGCTGGATTTATTCATCGGTTGTATTCTAAAAATTTCCAAGATTGGCGTCCTCTAGAGGACATGGAAAGAGATGTATTGCTAGGTATTTGGTTTGGCTGGTTTGGGATTCTTGCATTCCCTGCGTTATTCCCTCAAGCAATTGGCGCAGCAATGCTCAGCGGCTTTGCCGGTATTTTACGATCGGTTTTATCATTGATACTAATTCTTCTAATGGGTGGATTAGCAATATTATCACTAAGAATTATTGCGGCAGTTGGTGGGCCAATTTCAAGATTGTTTGGCAGGTTTGGGGCTGAATCATTCACTCAATTTGTCGGCTGGTGTATTCTACCATTGGCAATATGGGTAGCAATCAACTCGATTTTAACAAGTATAAGCGTAGGGTTATTATGAAAACCTTGACATTGGTTGACTTTAGTTAACATAATTCATGATTGAATCTACGACAAGATGGAGTATCACAAGAAGAAAGATATTTACTAACTGTGCTCGAAGATATGCAATAAAGTATGTTCACAATAACAATAAAAAATTGATTAAACACAAAAGTAGGTATAATTCGCCATGGAATTTGATGATAAGTACCTCAAGATGCATATTTTTCGAATTATTAACTGATTTACACAGAGGTGTTATTTGGAGTGAAAAGTTAATTCAATCTAGAATTAGATTTGAACTAACTAGCCAATTGATTTCCTTTGGTATAACCGATAAGAAAATATCAAACAAAAAAAAGAATAAATTAATTTTGTATGCCTTTATTAGAATTAAAAAAATATTATGTAATTCAATCATTAATAAAATCGTTAATGGTACTATCAAAGAATGGAGTTTCCACGACCGCATTAAACCGGTCATGTTTGGTCATATTGAGGTTTACTGCTCTCCAGACATAGTTTATCGAACCAAATCAAAATGGCATTTAGTTAGACTATCTTTTCAATCTGAAAGAATCCAGCCATATGTTGAATTAGAATTGTGTTCAATGTTATTATGGTCAAAATATAATCAATATTTACCAAATATACAAGAGAAATTTGCTCTACATGGTTTATTTTATAGTGGTGGCAAATGGAGAAATTATTCACTTATACCTAGTCAAAGAATGTTACAAGAATCAAAGCAATTATTGGAAAAGGATGTTCATAATATGAACTTACTACAAATTGAATTTATGAAAAGCATGAACCCAAATAAATTGCCATTTGCCAACTCAAACAAGTATTGTATCCGATGTCCGTACAAAATTTCATGCCCAAAATTTAATTTTTAAAAAAAAATATTGGTTTTTTTGAGTAGAGTATATAAAATCATAGTAAATGTAGCCGTCGAACTTAATAGCATTGTTTTTTTGGAATCAAACATGTCGTTAGCACCAACTGATTATGACTTCGGAAGTCCGTCGAATTATGCCTTTGCCCAAAAAATAACATGCAAGAGTGATGAAACCAGAAAAATGTTTGTTGAAGGATGGGGTCATATGCTCAATTACAATCATGAACAAGCAATCGCATGCTTCTTGCAGTGCACCGAAATTGAACCTGATTGTGCAATGGCTTGGTGGGGTGTTTCTTACTGTGTTTCATCAAGTTACAACTGGCCACCAGGATTAGGTTCGGGACATGACCCTATTCAACAAGCATTATCCGTAATGGACGATTGTACTGAATTAGAACAAGATCTAATCAGGGCGTTATCAACTCGACATTCGGCA